>NZ_JBNGCJ010000286.1:0-11466 GCF_049974785.1 Vibrio genomosp. F10 str. 9ZD137 | reverse complement strand
CGCCGCCAATAACATGCAGTTTTCCTTCCATTTCAGCCCAGCGGTCTTCGAATGGGCGAACCGATTCTTGCCCGGCACAAATGACAATCTTATCGGCATCCAATATTTTGGACTCCCCTTTTAGGGCGATATGCAATCCATCATCATCGATTTTTTGATACTGAACACCACCAAGCAAGTTGACGCCACGTTTCTCAAGCGTTCTTTTGTGAATCCAACCTGTCGTCTTTCCTGGCCCTTTGCCTACTCGGCCCTGACGTCGCTGCAACACCCAAACCGTTTTATCACTAAAAGAAGCGGGATATGGGAACAAACCGCCTGGATGGGCAATCTCTTTATCGATTCCCCAATCATGCAACCAATCTTCAAGGCTATTATCTTCTGGCTCTGTAATCATGGTCGCAATATCAATTCCAATCCCCCCTGCCCCAACAATCGCGACCTTGTTGCCAACTGGGGATTTTTCGCGAATGAGCGTTTGGTAATCGATAACCTTATCCGCGTTATCGATGCCCGAAATGTTGACCTTTCTAGGTTCAACGCCGGACGCCATCACGACTTCATCATACTCCGCTAAGTCTTCAAATGTTGCGGTGGTATCAAGGAGCAAATTCACACCGGTTGAATCAATTCGATTTGCAAAGTATCGAATGGTTTCTCTGAACTCCTCTTTCCCCGGAATTTGCATCGCCAGTCTAAATTGCCCGCCAATACGATCATTTTTCTCAATCAAATCCACACTGTGCCCGCGCTCTGCAAGCGTTGTGGCGCAAGCAAGACCTGCTGGCCCAGCACCAACGACGGCAATTCTTTTTTTGGCTGTTGCTGGTTTCACCACAATTTCAGTTTCATGACACGCTCGAGGGTTCACTAAACAACTGGCTCGCTTCCCTTTAAAGACATTATCTAAACACGCTTGATTACATCCAATACAGGTGTTGATGAACTGCGCTTTATTTTGTTCCGCTTTCAATACAAACTCTGGATCGGCCAAAAATGGTCTAGCCATCGAGACCATATCCGCTTGACCTGAGCTTAAGATTCTTTCTGCTTCTTCGGGCGTGTTAATTCGGTTACAAGTCACCACGGGGATATTCACGTACGGTTTTACTTTCTCAGTGACCCAAGTAAAGGCGCCTCTAGGCACTTGTGTGGCAATCGTTGGTATTCTTGTTTCATGCCAACCAATCCCTGTATTAATAATGGTTACACCCACCTCTTCTAGCTTTTGAGCCAGTAACACCACATCCTCAAACGTGCTGCCTTGCTCAACTAAATCCAACATCGATAATCTAAAGATGATAATGAAGTCATCACCGACTGATTTTCGGATAGAGCGAACAATCTCAAGAGGAAAACGCATACGTTTTTCATAGCTCCCTCCCCACTCATCGTATCGCATATTGGTGCGCTTACAGATGAACTGGTTAATAAGGTAACCTTCGGAACCCATCACTTCGATACCATCGTAACCCGCCAATTTTGCGAGTTCCGCACTGTTGGCAAAGGCATCGATGGTTTTTTTGATCTGGCGTGGACTCATTTCACTGGGTGCAAATTTCGCGATCGGCGCTTTCATGCCAGACGCACTTTGTGCGAACGGATGCATCGCGTAACGCCCAGCATGCAAAAGTTGCAGAGCGATTTTCCCGCCATGCTTGTGTACGGCATCCGTCACAACTTTATGAGATTGAGCATGTTTGGGTTTGCTGAATTCGGCACTAAAAGGCGTTAACCGGCCACGTAAGTTTGGAGAGAATCCACCCGTAACAATAAGTCCTACACCACCTTTTGCTCGCTCTTCGTAAAAAGCAGCCAGTTTATCTAGGCCTTTTTTGTCTTCTTCTAATCCAGTGTGCATTGACCCCATAAGAACGCGGTTTCGCAGTTGAGTAAATCCAAGATCGAGAGGCTGTAGTAAATTTGAATACATGGCTGACATCACTTCATCTATTATTATTCGTGGTCCGACCACAATATTGATAGTTAGACAATAAATCAAACAACTGTTTACATTTTTGCAACACCCATCAACATCGGGTTCGTCACCGCCTCTATCCGCTAGCCAGCGTGATAACACTGTTGTTTGAAAAATTGAGATGACGTAGGATATGAAGTTGCATACACAAACACCATCATGGACGCTGTTGGGTCAACTGCAGTGAAGATTCGATGAAAAAACTATTCAAATTTATTGGAATGATTTTTAAAGGATTATGGAAACTCATCACCTTTATTCGTCTTGCATTAACTAACCTGATTTTTATCCTCAGCCTGGCCGTTATCTACTTTTTATTCACGAGTATCGAAGCACCTACACCAACGGTAAAAGAGCAATCGGCGCTTGTACTCAATCTTTCTGGCCCGATTGTCGAGCAAAGAACCTACAACAATCCAATGGATTCGTTAACCGGCTCACTCTTTGGTCAGGAACTCCCTAAAGAGAATGTCCTATTTGATATTGTTGAAACCATCAGACATGCTCAAACGAACGACCAAATCCAAGGGATCGTGTTATCGCTGCGTAATCTTCCTGAAACCAATTTAACCAAGTTGAGATACATCGCGAAAGCACTCAATGAGTTTAAAGCGTCCGGAAAACCGATTTATGCGACTGGCGAGATATACAATCAAAGCCAATACTACCTCGCAAGTTATGCGAGCAAAGTGTATATGTCCCCTGATGGCGCCGTATTGTTAAAAGGTTACAGCGCTTATTCTCTTTACTACAAAACCTTGCTGGAAAAACTTGATGTTAATACGCATGTTTTCCGTGTAGGTACTTATAAATCGGCAATTGAACCCTTTGTCCGCGATGATATGTCTGATGAGGCAAAAGAGTCTGCCGCTCGTTGGCTCACTCAACTGTGGGGTGCTTACGTCGAGGACGTTGCGACCAACCGTCAGATTGATGCAAAAACACTGAACCCATCGATGGATGAATTTCTTGCACAGCTTAAATCTGTCGATGGCAATCTTGCAGAGCTTTCTCTTCAGTTAGGACTGGTCGATGAACTTGCCACCAGACAACAAATTCGCACCCAGCTCGCGGATGTCTTCGGCAGCAATGGCAAAGACAGTTACAAAGCCATGGGGTATTACGAGTACCGCAGCACAATGGCACCCCAATTTAATATCGAAGCCAATGATATTGCGGTTGTGGTTGCCAGTGGCGCGATCATGGATGGCGAACAGTCACGTAACAATGTTGGTGGTGACACCACAGCGAACCTGCTAAGACAAGCTCGCAATGATAACAAGGTCAAAGCGGTTGTTTTACGAGTAGACAGCCCTGGTGGCAGTGCGTTTGCTTCTGAGGTTATTCGTAACGAAATCGATGCATTACGTGCAGCAAACAAACCCGTGGTTGTGTCCATGTCTAGCCTTGCAGCCTCTGGCGGCTATTGGATTTCGATGAGCGCAGATAAAATCGTCGCTCAACCAACCACGTTAACCGGCTCCATTGGTATTTTTAGTGTCATCACGACCTTTGAGAAAGGGCTAAATAGCCTTGGCGTTTACAGTGATGGTATCGGTACCTCTCCGTTTTCCGGAGTGGGTGTCACAACGGGTATGTCGGAAGGCGCTTCCGATGCATTTCAACTCGGTATTGAACATGGCTACAAACGTTTTGTTGGGCTAGTGAGTACTCACCGTAATCTTTCACTAGACGCACTCGAAACCATTGCAGAAGGGCGAGTGTGGACAGGTAAAGATGCAATGGCACATGGACTCGTCGATAAAATGGGGGATTTCGATGACGCCATATCACTAGCAGCAGAGTTGGCGGAACTGGGGGCTTACAACGTCTATTGGGTCGAAGAGCCTTTATCTCCAGCACAGCAGTTCTTCCAAGAAATGATGAATCAGGTGTCCGTGAAGTTGAATATTGACGCTTCTACCTTGATTCCTGCTTCATGGATTCCAGACACATGGAAACCGCTGATGAACCAAGTTGCTGCCGACATGACGTTGCTGGACAGTTTTAATGATCCTAAGGGGCAATACGCCTTTTGCTTAACCTGCCAAGTTCAATAAGTGTTTCTGTCGAGTTAGATGGTAGACGCATAAGCAGATAGCTAACCAGATAGCAGAGTGCTTAAATACATAGGCTAATGATCATTGGATTGTTAGCCTATTTTATTTTCAGACCGTTCATCCGCACGACTCACTGCATTGCTCAACACCCCACTCCCTCGCCCGTTAAATAGCAGTGAAAAATAAATTCAGAACAGTAACCGATAAAATGTGCGTCAATAGATAGAATTTACCTCGAGCAAGGGTCTATAATCGCCCCCTGTTCCCAATTCACTGTACGACTTTCATCATGACAAGAAAACACATCTATATCGCCTACACTGGCGGTACCATTGGTATGCAAAAGTCTAATCACGGTTACATTCCTGTCGCTGGATTTATGGAAAAGCAATTAGCGGGAATGCCCGAATTTCACCGCCCAGAGATGCCAGAGTTCACCATTCATGAGTATGAGCCATTAATTGACTCGTCAGACATGACGCCGATGGACTGGCAACAAATCGCTAATGACATCAGTGATAATTACGATAAATACGATGGTTTTGTGATACTGCATGGAACAGATACCATGGCGTACACCGCATCAGCCTTATCGTTTATGCTCGAGAACCTAGGCAAACCCGTCATCGTTACAGGGTCGCAAATTCCCTTAGCCGAACTGCGCTCAGACGGTCAGGCCAACCTTCTTAACGCGCTGCACATTGCTGCCAACTACCCGATCAATGAAGTCACCCTTTTCTTCAATAATCAGTTAATGCGTGGAAATCGCAGTACTAAATCTCACGCCGATGGTTTTAGTGCGTTTACCTCGCCAAACATGCCGCCACTGCTTGAAGCTGGAATCAGTATTAAAGTCAGTAACGGCGTTGTTGTTGACCAAAAACCACAGGGTACCTTCAAGGTTCATAACATCACCCCACAACCTATTGGGGTCATCACCATGTACCCGGGCATTTCACACGAAGTAATCCGAAATACATTGCTTCAACCTGTGAATGCAATGATTTTGCTGACCTTCGGTGTTGGCAACGCCCCACAAAACCCGGAATTGTTAGCGCATTTAAAAGAAGCCTCTGAACGAGGTGTTATTGTGGTCAACTTGACACAATGCCTAGCAGGAAAAGTAAACATGGGTGGGTATGCGACTGGATGTGCCTTGCAAGATGCTGGTGTTATTAGTGGTTTCGATATGACTCCAGAAGCCGCTTTAGCGAAGTTACATTATTTGTTGAGCCAAGGGCTATCATACGAAGAAGTGAAAGAACAAATGCAGAAAGTGCTTCATGGTGAAATGAGTTTGTAATTCACACATCACTACTCAAAAGCAAAAAAAGCTACCTTAGTCAGACACTAAGATAGCTTTTGTTTTTTCTACTTCTTTTTTACGTGTTTTATGAACGGCTTATCATGGTGTAAAGTCGAAGACTTATCTACTTACTGTCATCACTTAGAGTTATCACTGTTTGTTCGGATTTACTCGCAAAATGTCACTTTCGTTGTTATTAAACTGCTTTTTTAGTTCAGACTTTGACTTAAAGCTGATCTCGCCTCCCGCTGCGACTGTCATATGTGGCGCGTCTACATTATGCTTAGATTGGTAAAGCATGACGGCTTGCATACATGAGTCTCGTTGAGATTGAGAAAGACGCGTACCTTCTGGCCACCTTCCAGTTTCAACAGCGTAAGTTAATCGCTGATAAACTTCTGGTGTTATCGCCTCTAATAAACTTTCAGCATCCATGTTCTACCCTTACTTAAAGAAACAGTAACAAAAATATAACGCTATCCTGTTGAGTCAAGGCTAGATAGAAAAATAAGTGTAATTGATCACAAGCGACTTTATGAAATTATCTAAACTATGCACTATTACCCTAACAGCACTCATTTTGACCGGCTGTTTCGAAATCAACAAAAATACCGATAGGCTCTGTAAAGACACGCCAGAACTTCGTTGTGAATTGCTAAACATGAATGATGGGCAGTGCCGAGTCCCTCGAACTGATCTTATCTGGCACCGATTCGAAGTGTTTAAAAACCCATCCGATGAAAACATTATTCAAGAATATGAATTGGGGCGTCTGTATCGACGTTGTTTAGAGCTGGCAGCGCAAATTCAGCCAATCGATCAAACGGAATTAAAACAGCAACGTTTTAATGCTTTGATGTATTCTGGAGAAGAATTGGAACGTATTGTTAGCCAACTTAAACAATCAGACTCACCAAAAGCACTTTACTTCTTGTGGAGCCAAATCGGAGATGAACCATCGAGAAGAGCGTTTCTTCAGCTTGAAGGCTCTGAAAAACTCCAAACCGCTGAGATGCAATATGCTCTCGCTACGTTTTACACCAATCGAAACCAGACCAAGACCATTGATCTGCTTAACCGAGCACTGGAACTGACCAAGACAGACAAGGTGAATACTGAAATCTTAAAGACGCTTGCCAGTACCTATTATCGAGTTGACAAGAAAGAACTCGCTTACATATGGGCAATGGTCGCTAAGAGTTACGATGTTGATATTGCTTCAGATAAAGAGCTTCAACTTCTTTATGGTTTTACCGAAGAAAAATACAATAGGCTAGATGATATTGCCGATTCAGTTGAGGATGCTATTCGCTCTGCCTCTTTTGATAGCAATATGATTCCCAAAGACCTGGAATAAATTGGTCATTCTCTTACATTGCATCAGGCAGCCATTCAAAATATTGTAACTATGGAACAGAAAGCGGTGACTATTCACCGCTTTTATTACTTTTGTTGAAAATTAACGACACGGAATTGACACAATAGCGCTCACCCGTTGTCGCAGGGCCATCAGGAAAAACATGACCTAAATGGCTATCACATTGGTTACATTTTATCTCTACCCGCTTCATACCGTGACTCAGGTCTTCAATGTAACGAATGGCATCGTCATTAACTGGTGCATCGAAGCTCGGCCACCCGCAGCCTGAATCGTATTTACTCTCTGAGTCAAATAACGGAGCTTGACAACACGTACACTGGTACATTCCAGTCTCTTTATTATGCAGTAACGTACCGCTAAACGGCGCTTCTGTAGCACTGAGTCTACAGACTTCAAATTCAACATCAGAGAGCTGCTCACGCCAGTCCTCATCGGACTTATTGACAAAATCCGGATTGCCTTTTTCCATAAAAAACCTCACTCACTCTCATATCTAGTACAAATTTTTATTTCTAAATACTTGCGAAAACCACTTGTTGTAGCACATACTTTCTCGCAATAACAAGGACGTTACAAAGCAATAGAACACTTTGTTATTTTAAAGCATTTTTCGATAGCTGAGTTACATACTCTCCAGTATTGAGTACAAAAAAACACCATTTGCGGCAAAATGTGAAAAAAAGCGACAGTTTTTTTTGACATTAAACAAGTAAACCCCGATTATCGGTTGCAGATGCAAACTGGATTTTGTAATTTTACTACCAGTTATCTTTATTCAGAAATTAAGTTGTGGAGCAACATAATGACTATCAAAGTAGGTATTAACGGTTTTGGCCGTATCGGTCGTTTCGTATTTCGTGCAGCGCAGGAGCGCAACGATATCGAAGTAGTAGGTATTAACGATCTAATCGACGTAGAGTACATGGCTTACATGCTTAAGTACGACTCAACTCACGGCCGTTTCAACGGTACTGTTGAAGTTGAAGGCGGAAACCTAATCGTTAACGGTAAAACTGTACGTGTAACAGCTGAGCGCAACCCTGAAGATCTTAAATGGGATGCTATCGATGTAGACGTAGTTGCTGAAGCAACGGGTCTTTTCCTAACAGACGAGACTGCACGTAAGCACATCACTGCTGGTGCTAAGAAAGTTGTTCTTACTGGTCCTTCTAAAGACGCAACTCCAATGATCGTTATGGGTGTTAACCAAAACACTTACGCTGGTGAAGATGTTGTTTCTAACGCTTCTTGTACGACTAACTGTCTAGCACCTGTTGCTAAAGTTCTTAACGACAAGTTCGGTATCGAATCTGGTCTTATGACTACAGTTCACGCTACTACAGCGACTCAAAAAACTGTTGATGGTCCTTCTGCTAAAGACTGGCGCGGTGGCCGTGGTGCTTCTCAAAACATCATCCCATCTTCAACTGGTGCTGCTAAAGCAGTAGGCGTTGTTCTTCCAGAACTAAACGGCAAACTAACTGGTATGGCTTTCCGCGTACCAACTGCTAACGTTTCTGTAGTTGACCTAACCGTTAACCTTAAGACTCCAGCTTCTTACGAAGCAATCTGTGCTGCTATGAAAGAAGCATCTGAAGGCGAGCTTAAAGGTGTTCTAGGTTACACTGAAGACCAAGTTGTATCACAAGATTTCATCGGTGAAGTTCAAACTTCAGTATTCGATGCTAAAGCTGGTGTTGCACTAACTGACACATTCGTTAAAGTTGTATCTTGGTACGACAACGAAATCGGTTACTCAAACAAAGTTCTTGACCTAATTGCACACATCTCTAAGTAATTAGATTTGTAAGTAACTAGTAAAGCTTGTTTGTGAAAATAAGATTTAAAAGAAGGCGGCTCTTGAGTCGCCTTTTTGTTATCTGTATTTTGTGAATAAATTACAGCCCCATATCTCGTTCTAGAACCTATCTACGATTCGATATCAGACTGTCATTTTCTCTCATTGAGGACAAATTAATGGATTTATTATCTCTACCCACTCTTACCGTGCTCTCCGATAACATCACTGTTGTTGAAATAGAAGGCATCAAAGTGCTACGTGTCATTCACGATAAAGCAACGGCAGGCATTGCACTGCACGGCGGGCATGTCATTTCATTCCAACCAAACGGTCAAGAAGACCTTATTTGGATGAGTGACAACGCCATTTTCGATGGCAAAGCTGCACTAAGGGGTGGTATCCCTGTCTGTTGGCCATGGTTTGGCCGAGTCGCCGCACCGGCTCATGGTTTTGCTCGAACCTCTGAGTGGTCTTTGATTGAACACCGAGAAAATGAGAATGGCGTTATTATTAGCCTTGGACTAAAAGCAAACCAACAGACACTTTCAATTTGGCCTCATCAATTTGATGCTCGACTGAATATTGAGGTTACCGATACGCTAAAAGTCACGCTTGATGTCACCAACACAGATGATCATGCTTGGATGTTCTCAGGTGCTCTTCATACTTACCTGAACCTGGGCAATATCCATGAAGCAAGTACAACAGGGGCTGGAAGCGAATACATTGATAGCTTGCAAGAAGACAAAGTTTGTCATGATGAAAAGCCCCTTGTGCTCACTGATACCATTGATCGTGTTTATACAAAACCTTCACCGTCGATTGAAGTAAAAGACTTAAAACTTCAACGTACTATTCAGGTTCAAAATGAAGGACATAACAGCGCAGTACTTTGGAACCCTTGGGCAGAAGGCGCAGCAGGAATGGGCGATATGACCAACGATGGGTATCTTCGTTTTTTATGTGTTGAGTCGACGCTTCATGCACCAACCATCAATACAGGTAAAACCTTACAACCAAACGAAAACCACCAACTTATTACCATTCTTTCTATTAAGTAGTAGAAATAGTGCGAGTAATCAAAAAGAGCAGCAATCGCTGCTCTTTTTATTTTTAATCATAACCGCTAGACTTACCGTTCTTGCTACTCTTTTGAGGTCATTATGGCTTACCAGTGCCCCCTTTGTCACCGTCCGCTTCATCAAGATCAGCGTACTTTCGCCTGTGACAACAACCATCGTTTTGATTTAGCCAAAGAAGGTTATGTCAACCTCATGCCTGCTCACCATAAGCGTTCTAAAGATCCTGGCGACAATAAAGAAATGATGCAGGCTCGTCGTTCATTCCTGCAAGCTGGGTATTATGAGCCAATGCGCCAAGCTGTCGCGGCGTTATGTCAGGAGCAAGTTGAGTCAGAGCAAGCCCACTTACTTGATATTGGATGTGGCGAGGGCTATTACACCGATCAAGTTGCCACATCACTCAAACAGACACGCCCGCAAGCGCAAATCTACGGCTTAGATATTTCAAAAGTGGCTATTCGCTACGCGGCAAAACAGTATCCGCAATGCGATTTCAGTGTTGCATCCAGTCATCGACTGCCTTTTGCCGACCATTCACTAGACGCTATTTTAAGAATTTACGCACCTTGCAAAGCCGAAGAATTGTCGCGTTGCTTAGTCGATTCAGGAAAAGTGATCACGGTTTCGCCAGCGGCGAGGCACCTATACCAGCTCAGGAAAAAGATCTATACCGATGTTCACCTTCATAGCGAGGAAGAAGAGCATTTAGAAGGGTTTGATTTAGTGCATCAACAGAAACTGAATTACACCATGGAACTTGCAAAAGGTGATGGATTACAACTACTGCAAATGACACCGTTCGCATGGAAAGCCACAGAAGAATTAAAAGCAGAACTGGCCAAACTTGATGTTTTTCAGTGTGAAGCAGATTTCATTTTTCGTGTGTATAAAAAACGATAGCCAAATCGCAAAGTTCACTCAATATTCGGATATTACGTAAAAGGTCAATAAACACGCAAAAATAGGCTTGATTTTTGCTTAACTGATAGTCATACAAATTATGGATAATTTTACACAAGTTTTTCATACCTTGGTCGATATACTGATTGTAGGCGTGTAAAGGAGAGATGTATGACACCAGTAGGAATGGAGCCAGCCAAGCTGACCCAAGCCCAACAGGTCAAGCCTCAAAATAGCCAGGCAACCGAAAACAAGGGCCCTGCCCCACTAAAAGTCGAACAAAATAAAGTCACGCTGTCCGAAGAGGGCAAGGCTTTGCTCGCTGCGCTTAAGGAGCTCGAAAAAGAAGGCACTGAGTCTGAAAAGACAACCACGTCAAAAGTCGAGTCTTTTGCTCACGGTGCTTTGGGGATGGATCACCCCGATAAAATTAAAGAAGAGGACGATGGGTCTTATTCAGCGGGGCAATACCTTTCCGCTGCGGCAACCATTGGCGGCATTCTCTTAGCTATTTTATAACGTTTTACCTTAATAGAACGTTTTTATTGATAGATCGTTCAATTCGTTACAAGCGAACTTCTAGTCATTGATCGACGATGAATCAGATTTGTCATCACGACAAAGGACCTGATTTGTCCTCAAAATCGAGTTCCCTCCATAATCCTTGCCTCAATTTTTATGGAGCAACACTCGTGAAACACGCTTTTGAGCTTATCGATAAGCCCACTTTTTTTGGTGCCATTGCACTTCTACTCTCGATAGTCTTCCCGCTAATACTGTTTCCTGATCAAGGCGCGGATTGGATAGCGATCGCTAAGACATTTATGACCGATCAACTCGGTTTTCTTTACCTCGCTCTTGGCTTAACAGCGTGTGCTTTTATGGTCTACGTTATCTTCAGCGATATGGGCCAAATCAAATTAGGTGACGCTGACGAAAAGCAGATCGGAAGAGCGGT
>NZ_JBNGCJ010000285.1:0-2301 GCF_049974785.1 Vibrio genomosp. F10 str. 9ZD137 | reverse complement strand
GGGCTAGGAGCGGATGTTTTCAATGTCGCCAGTGATGTGACCCAGCCGATCGTTTCCTACTCGGTAGAAGGTCGCAGCAGTTTCATCAACCACAGTGTATTTAGCGATGATGAAGCGTATAACGGCATTTTCGTCGATGGTATCTCGCTGAACGTTGCGAGTAAACAGAACGGCGCAGTCGCGATTAGCGAGCAAAACTTACTGGTCGAAGAAGCGGGCATTAACGACAGTTACCAGTTGTCCCTTAGTGTCGATGAACCGAATGTCACCACGATGGCTTATGTCACTGTCTCAGCAGCGAGAGCATCGAGCAGTGATAAAGCAAAAACGAATGAAGAAGCAGCCAGCATTCTGGTGTCACTGGATGGCATCAATTTCTACGAGTCATTGGTCATCACCTATGAATCAGGCGTTAACTGGGCCGATTCGAATACCATTCATGTTAAAGCCATTGATGACAGCGCGATGGAAGGTGGACGTGATTATGTGATTAATCACAGCGTCAGAAGTGATAACCCAGACTTTGATGGACTGGATATCGCTAATGTTGCGGTCAATGTATACGACAACGACCAAGCCGATATCATTGTTATTCCACAAGATGAAATTCGAGTCACAGAAGGCGGAGCGAGTGCATCGTTTGACGTTCGTCTATCAACTAAGCCTCTAGCGAATGAAACGGTCACGGTCTCTTTGGCGGAAATCTTAGGCAGTCAGGGCGCTCAGCTTGGTTTGAGTGATACAACATTGACGTTTACCGATAAAGATTGGGACACAGCTCAAACCTTTACTGTGACAGGTAAAGACGACTTAGCTGTTGAAAATCTTTACCAAGGCGGCGTGACACTGTCGGCCACCAGTAGCGAATTACATTCTGCTTATAATCAGGTGGCGAATGTAGATCAGAGTATCTCTGTCACGGATAACGACAGTGGTGCCGTGATTGTCAGCCAAAGTAACGGCTCCACCTTGGTCAGCGAAACGCAAACAGACGACTATACGCTTGTGCTGAGTAAGAAACCGACAGCGCCAGTCACCATTAATCTCCTTAATGATGGTCAGACATTGTTCTCTAGCAGCGACATACGATTTAACGCTGCGGATAAGACGGTGACTTTCACTGAAAACGATTGGGATACACCGATCAGTATTACGCTGAATGTGAATCCAGATTATCAAGTTCAAGAAGGGCAACCGGTACAAAATCCACCACTACAGCCGCATACGTTGACAGCAATAAAAGGTAAGTTGAATCTTGAGGGTGGTGTACCAGATGGTAAAAATCGCACGTTGAGCACAGCGGTTATTCTGCCAACAGAAACCGACAGTGATCTGCCAGTTAAAAACATTGAAGTTAACGAAGCGCAACAGACCGATGTATTGAATATATTTAATGATGGCAGTTTAGAAAAAGACACCGGAATTTTAAGCGATACCCTCTTAACCGGACTAGGAATGGGTGGAGGGATTGAATATAGCAATATAGAAGTGGTTGAATTGTTGCTGGGACAAGGTGATGACAATTTAACCGTGACCAATACAGCGGACAATAGCATTACAGTTGTTCATGGAGGCGGCGGTAGCGATACGTTAAATGTCACTGGCAGTGATGCAAACAGCGCATTGATACTGTTTGGTGATACCAGCCAAAATGGCTGGACCTATAATGCAACGTCTGATGAAAAAACAGAGAAAGCCAGAGAGTTCGCCAACCCAGGTAACGATACGATTAACGCCTTGGGCGCTAATGGAACGGTTACATTATACGGTGGTGCTGGAAACGATACGATCACGGGCAGTAACTTCGGTGACCATATCGCTGGCGGCTCAGGAAACGACACGATTTACGGCCTAGATGGCGATGATCACCTTTACGGTGACGCTGGGTTTAATGTCGATATTACCACGCGTTTCGACCTATCAAGCCAGGTTCTAACGGTGGTTAATCTCGCCGATCAAGCAAATGACAACGTAGAAACGTCAGATTCATTGGCTGTCGGTAATGACACGATTGATGCTGGGTTAGGCGATGATGTTGTGATTGCCGATAAAGGGTGGATCAATCAAGTGTCTGGTCTTAATCGCATTCTATCGACCTCCCGTGCTGATGTTTTAAACGTCACCAATGCTGGATTTGTTAGTAGCGGTGGGCAAGACACCGTCTTTGGCAATGCGGGCAATGATATCATCTTAGGGGGTCAAAACAGTGACAACCTATATGGCGGAAATGGCACTGCAGGCCCAATCATTCAAACCGAAGATAATGACGTTATCATCGGCGATATGGGCTCGGTTGTTCTT
>NZ_JBNGCJ010000284.1:0-10499 GCF_049974785.1 Vibrio genomosp. F10 str. 9ZD137 | reverse complement strand
CCAGCAAGTCGTCATGGATAGCGTCACCATGATCGAAAGCTTATCACAGGAGATGCAAGAATCGGTGGAGTCGATGCACCAACTGGCTAAGCATTCTGAAGAAATAGGCAGTGTTGTCGATGTCATCCAAGGTATTTCAGAACAAACCAATCTATTAGCGCTCAATGCAGCCATTGAAGCAGCGCGAGCAGGTGAACAAGGGCGAGGTTTTGCTGTCGTTGCAGACGAAGTGCGCACACTAGCCAGCCGAACTCAAGAATCAACTGAGGAGATTCTACAAACTATTCAGCTCCTTCAACAAGGAAGCCGCGATTCAACGCAGCGTTTGGAAACAGGTGCCAATAATGCCCTTTCAACCGTCGACAAAGCGCGTGAGGCAGGTGATGCACTGACTCAAATCAAAGCCAGTGTCGATCAAATCACCGCTATGAACGCTCAAATTGCGACCGCAGCTGAAGAGCAGAGCTTAGTTACGGAAGAGATCAACGCCAACATCAGTAGCATCAGTGAGATTTCCAACCAAAATGCGATTGGCACGGAGCAAAGCAGCGCTGCGACCCAAGAGTTAGCCCAGTTAGCAGAAGTATTGCGTAACGAAATAGAGCACTATCGTGTTTAAAAAGCATATGGGGCATAGTTGCCCCATCACTTTCATTAATGGCGCGTTAAACCGTCACGATCACTCGAAGAGCAAGGAGAATTAATACGATCCCAGACAGTCGGTCAATGAGCACAGCTTTAGTTCTGATCCGTTCAAGTAGTAGCGGGCTAGAAAGCATAAAGGTGATGAGCGTATACCATAAACCATCGACCACCAGCGGGGTCAGTATGATCAAACTCTTACTCAGGACATCACTGCCTATCGCTATAAATTGACTAAAGAGTGCGATAAAAAACAGCGCAATTTTGGGGCTCAGCAGAGAAATAAGAAAGCCCTCTTTCGCCGACTGCCACAGACTCACCGCCTCTCCTGATTCTAACTTCTCAGCGACCCCCCCTTTTGAACGCAATGCATTGATCCCTAAGTACACCAGGTAAGCTGCCCCAGCATAGCTGATCGTTTTAAATAGCAACGGCGACTGCTGCAAAACAACCGCTAAACCGATCAACGTAATGAACGCATAAATACCAATACCAAAAGCGTGTGCCCATGCTGCTGCAAAGCCATTAGCTCGTCCGCCCGCTAAGCTGTGTTTTGCAACCATCGCAAGGCTAGGACCCGGTGACATAGCCCCTAATAAGCAGATAGTAAGAAGTGATAACCAAATGGTAAATGTCATGGGAGCCCTATTTGTTGATGATCGCTGAATGCGAGTGAGTGGTATTAAAAAATTCAGTCAATACAGTGTGCGTAATCAAGTGTCGAAGCTCAGGGTAAGATTGCAACTCATCACGGATCTCGGTCAACCTAGTCATGCTTTCAACCTGCACAAACAGCATCATATCGGTTTCTCCACTGATGGCATGGCACCATTTCACGCCATCAATATGATAAATTTTCTGCGCATAGCTCTCGCAATGCTGTGTGGTACTTGTCATATCAAATTTGAGCGCCAAATAAGCGGAGATGGTTTCTTGCTTATTTGCTGGAGCAAGCTGCGCATGGTAGCCCAAAATAACATGTTCGTTTTCGAGCTTTTTTATTCTCGCGGTCACCGCCGAACGTGATAGGTTCGCTTCTCTTGCAATGTCACTGATCGAACGGCGCGCATTGCATTTCAAGATATCAACAATAATCTGATCAAACTTGTCCATGATTTCCCTTCTATGAACGTACCTTATTGATTCGTTTGCGCTATTGCCAATTCAATTCGTTCAATTCTTCCGTAAACAGTCAATTAACCATGTTTAAAGCAGCTGTGCAAGCGTTGCTATCTTGGGATCAATATCATCCAGTTCAATATTACCAAAACCCAACACCACAGCTTGCCAGTCTCGTTTTGTCTGGGGCTGATACTCATACATGGACAACGAGCGGATCGTGATGCCTTTCTCTTTGGCCCTTTGGCATAGTTCAAGCTCGCTACACCCTTCTTTCCAACGAAAGGTAATGTGAAGCCCAGCCGCTTGACTGATAACCTCCACACGCCCTACAAAATGAGTACCTATGGCTTCCATCATCAATTCGTATTTATGCTTATATAGCCGCCGCATTTTCCTAATATGCCGTAGCAAATCCCCTTCTAAAATAAAGTCTGCGAGTGCCGCTTGAACATGCGACGGTGAATCTCCACTTAACGCGTCTTTTATTTCTAAGCTCCGGGAAAGCAATGCTTGAGGGACGATTAAATACCCGAGTCGTAGGCCATTGAACATCACTTTGCTTAAGGATCCGATATAAAAGATACGCTCCTTTGCCCCTACTTCTGCTGATAACCCTTGAAGGCTTGGGTAGGGTCGATGAGCAAATTGAAATTCACTGTCGTAATCATCTTCGATTATCCAACCGCTTTTCTCTCTCGCCCAACGCACTAACTCTATCCTTTGCTCTAAATGAACGCTTGTACCCATTGGGTATTGATTACTGGGTGTGACATACAAGCACTTAGCCGTACTCGCCTTGATATGGTCTAGATCTATGCCCACCTTTGGAACCACTTCAACGGGCTCTAACTGTAGGCCCAATAAATCGATGGATTTTCGCATTTGAACATAACCTGGGTTTTCCATCAAAACCTGATCGTTTGGTTTGAGTGTCGCCATCAAAGCGATGGTTAAGGCTTGCTGCGCACCGGCTGTAATGACAATTTGATCGGCACTACAACTCACAGAGCGACTGCTTGAAAGGTAGTCACACAATGCCTCTCTTAATCGACGATCACCCTGAATATCTTGGCTTCCAAGTAAACTCACTCTCGTTGCGTGTCTTTGCAGCAGTCTATTCCACTTAATCAAAGGAAATTGCGCTAAGTCAGGGACGCCAGGCGCGAAGCTACGGTTTAACTCTTGCGAGGAGACTTCGCTCTTTTGAGTTGCCACGTTTTTACTGGTCGAGCTCACATGTTCAGGAAACGTATAATCTGGAAACGTATAGTCAGGCAATTCAATCGCCACATAAAATCCCGACCCAGCCCGAGATTCTAAATACCCTTCGGCGACTAACTGCTCATAAACGGCTATCACGGTATTTCTGCTGATACCCAGCTCTAATGATAATTTTCGTGTTGACGGCAGTTTCCCTCCTTTAGCCCATAGATGTTCTGAGATTTTGCTTCGTATCGCTGAAAATAGTTGCTTTTGAAGTGAGGAAGAATGGCGGTCAAAGGCTAAATCACCAACATCTATAGGCTGCATAACTGGATCCATGATTATTTAAAAACTGGCTCTATTTAAGCTACCAGTTATCGCTAATATTGCAAACATCAGTTATGAGAAAGGAATCAATATGCTATCTGAAAGCAAAAGAACACACATTAAGAAAGGGGCAAAAAAAGCGAACTTTGATCCTAAGAACCTTCACCAGATCATTGATGAAAGTCTGATCGCTCATATTGCTATTGAGGATGAAACGGGCCCTATTGTCATCCCTATGTTGGCATGGCGCGTGGAAAACAACGTCTATATCCATGGTGCCAAAAACAGCCGTTTAATTAGACAACTCAAGAAAGCCAAGCAGACATGCCTTACGTTTACTCTGTTTGATGGTTGGGTGCTTGCGAGGTCGGCATTTCATCATAGTGCTCACTATCGGTCAGCGGTGGTTTTGGGACAGTTCTCATCGATTGAAGGCACCTCAGAGAAAGACCGATTACTGAATGTCTTTATCGAGCAAATCGCACCGGGTCGATGCAATGAAGTTCGCTTAGGAAACCAGAAAGAACTAGACGCCACTGAACTTTTGGTCATTCCTCTTACTGAAGCTTCGGTTAAGATCAGTCACTCTGGCGTCAATGATGACCTAGCCGATTTGGATTTTCCCGCTTGGGCTGGCGTGCTTCCATATCGAACGGTTGTTGGCCCACTGGAGCCTTGCGAAGATTTGGATCCTTCACTCACAGAGCCAGACTACTCTGAAGCCTACGGAGTACGGTGGCACGATAGATAGAAGTACGAGGGAAAGAAACACCGTACCATCTATTCACTTATTCCCTTGTTTATCTATTTATTCATTTATCTAGCAAAATGGCGGCCATTCTTGGGTAAACCGTCATTTTGTTGGCAAACTAAGACAAATTGCTAGCTGTGTTTCACAACAAGAACGAGTAAGCTAAGCGTCAGAAATATTCATGGAGCGAATTGATGGGCCAATTAAAAAAAGACATCACCTTAATATCAGGCATCGGACAACTGTCTACCACCTTGATGGGCACGGGCTTATTTATGATACCTGCCATTGCCGCTGGTATCGCAGGAGACCTCTCTTTATGGGCATGGTTGCTCTTGTTCGTGGCAATTTGCCCGATAGCCTTGACCTTTGCGGAGCTTGGGAAAAAATACCCAAGTGCCGGTGGTACTGCTTTCTTCGTACGTAAAGCATTTGGCAAAAAACTGGAACGCAGTGTCGCATGGCTATTTGTCAGCGTCATTCCAGTTGGCGTGCCTGCCGCCGTCGCATTGGCAGCAGGCTTTCTAGAGCAGATCCTACCCTCGCCTTTCAACACGGCATGGTTAACGCAAATCATCACAGTATGCTTATTAATATGGGTTAACTTACTTGGCACAAAGTCCTCAGGTCGCTTACAAACGATCATTGCTTTAAGCATTTTTACGCTCATTGCCGCTTTTCTGTGGAAAGGAGATATCACCAGTGCAGACATGACAATGCCACCTCTTACTGTTGAGTCATTGTGGCCAGTATCGGCAGCGCTTGGGGTGATGTTTTGGTGCTTTGTCGGCATTGAAGCCTTTGCCCATATGGGAGAGGAATTCAAAAACCCGCAAAGAGACTTTCCTATCGCGATTCTCGTCGGCTGTTTTATTGCTGGCGCGACCTATTGGGCATGTTCCGTTGTCATTTTAAAGTACTCCGCGTACGGCAGTGCTGAATTTGACCACGCATCGATTCCTTTTCTCAGTGACCTGTTATTTGGCGCAAAGTTTTCGCTCTTAATCAGTGTGCTTGGCTTTTCCGCCTGCTTTGCCAGTGTGAACTTATACACTCAAAGCTTATCGAGAATGGTTTGGGCTCAAGCTCGCGAGTATCAGCCTAAAGGGGCGATGGCAAGAGTTTCACTGAGAGGCGTTCCGGCCAATGCGACGTTGGTAGTTGGCGCGATATTGCTCATTTCTTGTATCGGAGGGGAAATCTCAGGGCTTAACCTAGAATTCTTCTTGAAACTCGCCAACGGTATTTTTGTACTGGTCTACCTGCTGGCGATGCTTGCTGCTTATAAATTACTCAATGGTGTCAAAAAAGGGCTGGCTCTTGTGTCATTAATTTTATGTACACTGGTCTTCATTTGCCTTGGTTGGTCGATGCTGTACGCCGTGACTGTTTTTACACTGTTGTCATTGCCTTGGAGCCGTTGGTTAAAGCGTGATAGGCAGCAAACCATTTAGCCTACTGTTCTCTGTCCTCTATCCTATATTCTTCTATTCTCTGTTCACCCAAGCCACTCACTTGAGTGGCTTGGGTCATATTTAGATCTGCCTCGAACAATTCTCTTGAACTGTCCTTGTTTAGTACTTTTAGTATGTGGTCATTCTCAAAAAATGAGTTTAAAGAACATAGAGTACTCTATGGCTGATATATTGAACCAAGATCACTATTTGGGTGCCAATAAGGAGAAATTATGAGCAGAATGGCAACCGCAATGCGCACGTTGTTTGGAATAAAAAATTCTTCGTCTAAAAAACAAAATATGATGAGAACGGAATTCTATCGAGGCCATCTGCTTAAACGGAACCCTGCGCACCCTGATTTCTGGAGCGCTACCATTAGTGACAAATCTCTGGTTGGTAAACTGGAATACTTAAAGATGTCTGTCGACCAATGGTGCAATCATAAAGTCATTGTGGCTCCAGAGTATTTTGAAAAAAACAAGCCACAACTTTCCGATCAACTCACCTTCGATTATAAAGAATTCAAACTAAAAAATGACCATGGTGGCGATAACGATTGGTATATCACTTATCGTGGTAGGTTAATGAAAGGGTCCAAATGCAAGATTATTGAAGCCATCAATTTATTGGAACTGAAACGGGTTTAGCTTGGTGGTTCTTTATTTTTTACTCTTCTGGACCTTTTTACCCTGTTGAACCAATATTTCATTCCACGCTGCACTGCCATCGCGCTTGCGGACTTCATACTCAGAGCAGAATTGCGATATCGTCATGTTGTTGTCGCCCGTCGCCAATTTCAACGCTAACTCTACTTGCTGAAGTTTGCTTTGAAGACGCAGTATTTGACCTGCATTAGGGCTTTTTTCTTTCGCGTATTTTAAGGCTGCATGTTTGCGCTCCGCTGCGCCAGCTCGACGATCCGCTTCCCCTAGTAAAAACCTCAGTTGCGCAACGCTCTTGCCCTTTTTAAAAATAGGATCAATCAGTTCAACACAATCATCAAATGATGGATCTTCCGTGTATGGGTCAATTTTACGAGCTTGTTGACGCATCCACTCTAGCGCTAGTTTTTCATCTGACATAGTGAAATTTGTACCAATATAGTGAAATTTGTACCAATAAAAGAGCCCTTATACTATCGTTTAACCGCGAACCACTGCAATCATAGATTAAAGGAAAACGGTTAGCCTATTCAACGGAGTAGATAGGCAGATCGGAAGGTAAGCCAGCTTTATTGGTGTAGATTCGAGAGAATGAAGACAACCCCGCCACTTTCACCGAGGCAAAACGCCCCCACTTGCTTGCATCGGCCAATAACCAGTTCTGTCGGCAATTGGACAGTATCGCTTTAGAGATTTCAGCTTCTGGCAACTCGTGTTCCATCGCCGAAAGGTTCGGTGTAATGGAGCCGCACCCGACAATTCCAATATCCGCTTCAAAGTCATCAAAAAATGCCAGCACACTATGGCCGATGAGATCCTGATGTTCACAACGTACCCGCCCGCCGGTGAGGTAAACCTCGATATTAGGGTTCGCCTCTAATATTCTTGCTACTTGCAGATTGTTGGTCACGACCCTCAATGCCTGAAAACCAATCAGAAATTCCGCGACGTAAGTGACCGACGTACCAATACCCATAATAATGGTCGACCCTTCCGGGATCTGGCGTGCCACTTCTTTGGCAATCGACCGTTTAATGTTGGATTCGACCTCTCGACGAAACTGATAGGTGGTATTGGTTAAAATCGCCGGCAAGCTCAGCCCACCATGTACACGTCTCGCTAGTCCTTGCTCACACAATAGATTGACATCTCTTCTTATGGTTTGTGTGGTGACTGCAAACATCGACGCAAGAGCGCCTATTTGCACATCGCTGTGTTGTTTCAAATAGCTCAGTATTTGTTGCTGGCGATCCGTCAGTTCCATAACTTTTGTTCCTGATTATAAGGCATCGGGGTGGTCGGTAATGATATTGGTCACACCCATATTGGTAAATACTTGCGCTTTACTTAGATCATTCAGTGTCCAAATGTTCAGTTCATAATTCAATTTCAATATCGACTGGGCCATCGACTGGGTAAGAATATTTTGATCGACATGCACACTATACAGGTCCAGCGCTTGTATCTCTTGAAGGTAATCCGTTGAGGTTTCCTCGGTAATGTAACCACGTCTGACGTCAGGAATACGTCGTTGGCATTCTTTCAATGCGGATTTGGAAAAGCTGGAGATAAGCAGATTATGAAATGGAAAATTCACTGAATGGATAACATCAACCACTTTCTTGACCAAAGGTTCTACTTGTCTCTCGTGGTGTATTTTAATTTCCAGATTCATACTCATATTACGTTCAATGCAGGTTTTCAACGCTTCTTCCAATGTTGGAATGCGTTCATTGACAAACGTGCTACTGAACCAACTTCCGGCATCCAGTTTTTTTAGCTGCTCAAGTGTATGGTCTTCGACATTTCCTACACCGTTTGTACAGCGATCAAGCCCTTCATCATGAAATATAACAGGCACGCCGTCTGCGGTAAGCTGCGTATCCAATTCTACCCATTGTATTCCGACATCGGCAGCAACGTTGATTCCAGACAGTGTATTTTCTGGTGCGAGCGCCGCCGCTCCGCGATGACCTACTATCATTTTCAACCTCAATATTCATATGAAAACAGACCGGCTCATCTTACGCCTACCTTTCCCAATTTCAAGGCAATAGAACGCTTTAATCTTCACTGACTTCATTTCGTTAACAAGATCACAACATTCATGTGAATATTAATTTGTTCATATGAACGTAACAGTGGATATTATATTGTACGCTCTCCAATGACATAAATGCTCAAGATATACACAGGCACTCCTAATCGAGTGTGACAATAAAATGGACACCTTACTTCGTACAATAGAGGGTTAAGATAATGAAAAAGCTACTACTGGGAACGGTATTGACGGCTGCAACGCTATTTGGATACGGCGTCACAGGAAGTGGATCGGCAATGGCCGCGTCACAAGATCCTGTCAATATCAATATGAGCTTGGTTTTTACTCAAAATGAGTTGCTGACCAAAGAGCTGATTAAAGTCACGGAAAAAATCCGCACCCGTACCGATGGCGGTGTGAACATCAAAGTGTTCCCAGGCGGACAGCTACCCGTTTATAAAGATAACCTAGAGCAGGTTGTTAATGGCGCAGATTGGATTGCAGTAGAAGATTTAAGCTACCTTGGTGACTATGTGCCAGATTTTGCAGCACTAGCAGGCCCAATGCTATACAACTCTTATGACGAATATCTCGCAATGATGAAGACTGATTTCGTTGCCGATCTCACACAACAAGCAGAAGATAAAGGCATCAAGATTCTGAATGCCGACTACATGTTTGGCTTCCGCCACATGATCACCAACAAAGAAATTAAGAACTCTGCTGACATGAAAGGCATGCGTATTCGTGTACCTGGAAGCCAGTTATTTATCAGTACCTTATCTTCAATGGGGGCATCGCCGGCTTCTCTGCCCTTCCCTGAAACCTATGCAGGTGTGCAGCAAGGCGTCGTTGACGGGCTGGAAGGCTCTATCTTAACCATGTATTCAACTAAGATGTATGAAGTGGCGAAAAACATGTCTTTCACTAAACACTTCCTCGGCACAGTTGGTTTGTACATCTCCCCAAAAGTTTGGGAAAAACTAACGCCTGAGCAACAGACTATTGTGATGGAAGAGCTAGAAGCCGGTGCGGTTTCTAACACCAGCGAGTTGGTGAAACTTGATTCGGAATACATGCAAAAACTAGAAGATTTAGGCGTGACATTTAACGAGGTCGATACCGCTGAGTTTGGCAAGCTAACGGCTGATGTTTATAACCAGTTCCCGGCATGGAGCGAAGGCATACACGCCACGATCAATGCTGAGCTGCAAAAAATCCGCGCGATGCAATAGTTACTTTTAAATGGAATAGTTACTTTTAAATCGAATAGTTAATTTTTAGATGAAAGTGTTCCTTTGGAGCCCGTTAACGCCTCTGCGTATTGATAGCAGGGGCGTACATCTTCGGCTCTGCGCTTGCTTTTTGGAGTCAACATGCGTTTTTTAGCAAACCTTGAAGAAATCTTAGCCTCTGTGGCCATTTCAGTAACCGTCTTAATGGTCATCATTAATGTATTTCTACGTTATGGTTTCGGCTTTGTTGTTCCTTGGAGTGAAGAGCTCTCGGTGATCTGCTTTATCTGGGCCGTCTACTTCGGTATCAGCTCATGTTATAAACATAAACTTCATATGGGTGTTGATGTCATCATGACTTTATTGCCCGCTAAAATGAAACGCCCTTTTCGTTTAGTCATCTCTGTGTTTTTACTCATACTCAACGTCATCATGGCGTATCTCAGTTTCGACTACACCATGCTTTCCACGAAAGTCACCCCTGTAATGGGCATCTCTTATTTTCCTATTAATGGCGTGCTGATCCTTTGTTTTTCTCTTATGGCGATACATACCCTGAGATTTATCAAAGACGATTTAACGCATTCGACTCACGATTCGTCAGCCAATACTCATTAGGTGATCAAAGTGGACATTTATCTGCCAATTATTCTTCTGTTTATCCTCTTTCTACTTAATGTACCCATTGCTTTCTCATTGATCGCGTCAGCCTTGGGGTACTTTCTCTTTATCAATACCTCTATTCCGGTCAGCCTTGTGATGCAACGGTTTATTTCCTCTGCATCCTCATTCCCTTTGCTGGCGATACCGTTTTTTATCATGGTGGGCTCCATCATGAATTACGCAGGCATCAGTCGAAGTCTGCTTTCCTTTGCTGACTCTATGATTGGTCATAAAACAGGAGGGCTAGCACACGTTAACGTTTTGCTTAGTACCTTAATGGGCGGGATTTCAGGCTCTGCCAATGCCGACGCAGCAATGCAATCTAAGATCCTAGCACCCGAAATGACCAAACGGGGTTATGACTTACCCTTTACGGCAGCGGTCACAGCGGCATCT
>NZ_JBNGCJ010000283.1:0-8179 GCF_049974785.1 Vibrio genomosp. F10 str. 9ZD137 | reverse complement strand
GGTCTTTTCAATTATGGCCGCCGCGTACTATTGGCTTCCGAAATGGACCGGCAATATGTACGATGAAAAACTCGGCCTGCTGCACTTTTGGTGCTCTGTTATCTCGGTGAATATTCTCTTCTTCCCTATGCACTTCTTGGGTTTGGCCGGTATGCCAAGGCGTATTCCTGATTACGCCATCCAGTTTTCCGATGTCAACCAAATCGTCTCAATTGGTGGGTTCATCTTTGGGTTTTCGCAACTGATTTTTTTATGGGTCGTGATCAAATGTATCCGTGGTGGAAAGAAAGCGCCGGCGAAGCCTTGGGATCGCGCAGAAGGGCTCGAATGGACAGTGCCTAGCCCTGCGCCACATCACACGTTCACCACGCCACCTAAAGTGGATTAATGGAGTTGAGTGCAATGAATGCAAAAAATCAACCCAGTAAACCTCATAAAAAACTCACGATAAAACTGCTGTTCGCGGTGGTGGCCATGTTTGGATTTGGTTTTGCATTGGTGCCTATTTATGACGTGATGTGTGACACATTGGGTATCAATGGCAAGACCAATACGAGCTCAGCCATACAACCAAAGGGAATGGAGCCTGATACATCTCGAACCGTTCGTGTGGAGTTTATGGTCCATATTAATCAGGGCATGCCTTGGCAATTTGCGCCTAAGCAAACCGTGATGGATGTTCATCCTGGGCAGGTGATACAAACGGCTTATATCGCGTACAACGAATCGGACACGGCACTTGTTGGCCAAGCGGTGCCTTCTGTTTCTCCGGGCCTTGGCGCTGCGTATTTTAATAAAATCGAGTGTTTCTGCTTCAATCAACAGCCGCTGGCAGCCAGTGAAAAAGCGGAAATGCCACTTATTTTCTACATTGAACCCGATATTCCAAATTCCATTCATACATTAACCTTGTCCTATTCTTTATACGACATCACAGATGTTGAGAAAATCAGCCCAACATTGGCGATACAGACCGGGGCGATACAGGCGGATGAAATACGTATTGCAAGGAGCAAACCATGAGTTCTAAACATCAACATTATTATGTTCCTGCGCACAGTAGTTGGCCTATTCTCGCCGCCGTCGCGTTGTTTCTCGTCGCGGTAGGCGCTGGGTTAACGGTACAGAACTTAGAATCCCAAGGCGCTGGAAGTACTTTTGGTCGGATTGTGTTATCTATCGGATTTGTGGTGCTACTCGCGATACTTGCAGGTTGGTTTGCCAATGTTGTATCGGAGTCACTGTCTGGTCTTTATTCCGATCAAATAGATCGTTCATTTCGACAAGGAATGAGTTGGTTTATTTTTTCTGAGGTGATGTTTTTTGGTGCGTTTTTTGGTGCGTTGTTTTATGCCCGAATGATATCGGTTCCTTGGATCGGTGGGGCGGGTAACAATGCCATGACTCACGAGGTTTTATGGCCCGCCTTTGAGGCTATGTGGCCTTTGGAGTTGACGCCTGGAGGAGAAACCACTCAAGCGATGCCATGGCAGGGAATACCTCTTGTTAACACCATTTTGTTGCTGCTTTCTTCCATTACTTTGCATATGGCACACATTAGCCTTGAAACCAATAAACGCATGGCTTTAATCGTCTGGTTAGAGCTGACGATTGTCCTGGCTGGCTTCTTCTTATATTACCAAATGGTTGAATACAGCCACGCTTATCAGGATATGGGGCTCACGCTGTCGTCGGGTATTTATGGCAATACGTTCTTTTTATTAACCGGCTTTCATGGTTTGCATGTTTTCCTCGGGACCCTTTTCTTGGTGGTGCTTCTAGGGAGGATTGCAAAAGATCACTTCACACCCCACGACCATTTCGCTTTTCAAGCGGGGAGTTGGTACTGGCACTTTGTTGACGTAGTGTGGCTGAGTTTGTTTATTTTCGTTTATGTCATCTAGCTATGTCATCTAGCTATGTCATCTAGCTATGTCATCTGGCTATGTCCTCTAAGAGTGCCATTAATAAGGACGAGAATTAGGTTCTATGAAACCTCCCATCAGCGCAATGAGAATAAGGATGACGACGAAAGCTGAAATCATCACCCGTCGGCCCAGGTAATAGCTCATGGATCGCTGGGTGCCTTTTTGGGAAGAAGTAGAGTGCTCTGAGTCAGGACTTTGCTCTGAACAAGAACTTTGTTCTGAAGAGGGAGCTCTCACCATTCTGACTAACGCGATAGCGAGATTGATAACGATAAACAGCAGAAGCAGGATCAAAATGACTTTAAAGAGAAACGACATAGTTTGGCCTTTAAGGACGTTATTGAGTTCAATACGTTTTTGGTTTGGTATGTTGTTAACTGTGGTTGTCTTTTCTGCTTTGGTCAAACTGGGTTTTTGGCAGTTGTCGCGGGGTGAGGATAAGCAGCAAGTCGAATCTGAATTGTCGCAACGACTTGATGCGCCTCCGATTTCTTTAGATTTAGCGGTGAGCCGCTTTGACCTGCACTCATTGACTGGGGTTAAAGTCTCAGTGGATGTCACTCCACTCCCGTTGAGCGATGTCGCGACAGTGCTGTTAGACAACCAAACCTTTGAGGGGAAAGTTGGGTATCTTGCGTATCAGGTGGTGTCTGACGGTGATCAACGGTTTTTTCTGCTTGAACGAGGCTTTGTGGCAGGTTTAAAGCAGCGGTCACAACTTCCAAATGTGACATGGATAGATGAGCCACAGACGATGGAAGGGCGTTTGTACCAAAAGTCGATCAATCCATTAAGCAGCGATCTTGGCTTAGAAATGACCAATCCATTGCGGATTCAAAACCTCAACATCCCCGAGCTTTCTCGTGAACTGGGCCTCACATTAGAGCCGTTTGTCTTTCAACCTCAGCAAGATGGCTGGCCTTATCAACAACCCTGGCAGCCTGTCCCTATGCGTTCAGCTAAGCACTTTGGGTACGCGGTTCAGTGGTTTTCAATGGCGCTGGTTTTTGCGCTATTAAGTGGTTATGTACTGGTGCGCGCAGTGAAAAAAATAAAGAGACAAGGCCATGATGTCGATGCGAATTACCCGGTTTTGGACGTTAACCAAGATGGCTCAAAAAATATGGACTATGCTTTAGAAACTAATGGCTTAGTAGAGGATAAGGGGTTAACAGAAAATACGGGCTTAGCAGAAAATAATCGTCGTCATAAGGAAAAGATATGAAAAATACTGTTTGGCGGGGCCGACTTTTATTGTTATCGCTTATTTTTGTTTTTGCGATACCAGTGATCAGTGCCAAGTTGATTCTAGCAAACCATTGGTATGAACCCGGTGTCACTAACCAAGGGGTGTTAATCGAGCCTTCGACAACATTCAGTCAATTGGGTACGGATAACCCACTAGAGCAACAAAGTTGGCAACTGGCCTATGCCGTTCCCGAGGTATGCGACACATTCTGCGAAAAACAACTCCATCTTTTGGGCCAAAGCTATATCGCCCTCGGCCAATACAAAGAGCGAGTCGAACCCGTACTTTTATTGACACAGCGAAGTGATACCAATGCGGTGAAAGACTTTCATTATCGATCTATTGAAGTGACGGAAGCTTTTTCTGAGCGTGTGGGCGAGTTTGAAACCGTCATCGTTGACCCACTAGGTCAGCTGGTCATTCGATACCCGAAAGCCGTCAATGAAGGCGATCTGGTGGATCAGAGTAAAGGATTACTCGCAGACTTTAGAAAGCTACTCAAATTATCTCGAGTTGGTTAAGTTGAGCACCTGAGCAGTTAAGTCTTGAGAACTTAAGTAAAGAGAAAATAAGCCATGTCTTTCTTGTAGAAACAAGGAACAAGTAGCAACAAGGAATGTGTATGAAATTGATGGTGTTAGTTCGAACCGCAATAGTTTTGTCGATTTTTGTCATTGGGATGGGAGCCTATACACGTTTGGCGGATGCTGGATTAGGTTGTCCAGATTGGCCAGGATGTTATGGGCAGATTCTAGTGCCAAGCGGACAAGAAATTTCAGAGGCGAACAGCGCATTTCCAGAGCGAGCGGTTGAACCCCAAAAAGCGTGGTTAGAAATGATTCATCGCTATTTAGCGGGGACATTAGGTCTGATCATTTTTGCTATAACCGCCTTGTGTATCCGTCAAAAATCAATGACACCAACGCTACCCATTACATTGAGCGTGGTTACTATCTTTCAAGCTTTGTTAGGGATGTGGACAGTCACGCTAAAACTATTGCCCATTGTGGTGATGGCGCATTTAATCGGTGGATTTTCCGTATTGGCCTTATTATCGATGATCGCGTGGCGATTGAATCGACAGCGTGAACCGATCAATCATACGATGATTCCTCCTTCACTGAGAGCCGCTGCATTATTCGCTTTCATTGTGGTCGTCTTACAAGTCATGTTAGGTGGGTGGACTTCCTCAAACTATGCCGCATTGATGTGTAGCAGCCTACCTATTTGTGAAGGTAACTGGATCGAACAGCTCAATTTCTATTCTGCTTTTGATTTGTTCCAAGCTGGCCACTCCAATTATGAGTTTGGTGTTCTGGATTACAGCGCTAGGATGACAATTCATGTGTCACATCGAATCGGTGCCATCATTACCGCTCTCGTCGTCATTTATTTGGCTGCTCGATGCATTGCGAGCGCAGAACCTCAGCTTAGTGGAGTAGGCTGGAGACTACTATTGGTATTGATGCTGCAAGTGGCTCTTGGGGTGAGTAATGTTCTGCTTTATCTGCCACTCGGCATTGCGGTTGCCCATAATTTAGGGGCGGCACTATTAGTGTTAGCGGTATTGCATACCAATTTTTTACTTTGGCAGCCTAATAGGGAAATAGAGTTCGGCAAGGAGAGTGTTCATGAATAAATCACAAATGGTCATAGAGGAAAGTGTCCAATCTCGACCAAGATCGAAACTGAAGTCTAAACCGAAATGGAAAGTCTATCTCGCATTAACCAAGCCCAAAGTGATCGCCTTGATGCTATTAACTGCAGTGGTGGGAATGTGCTTATCGACGACCAGTCATTTGCCGTGGCAGCCAACTCTGTTTGGGCTGATTGGTATTGGTTTGATGGCCAGCGCCGCCGCCGCATTTAATCACCTAATAGATAGAAGAATCGATGCCATCATGGCTCGAACTTTTAAACGCCCTTTGCCTTCCGGAGAAGTGGCCGCAGTGCGTGTTTTCCTGTTTGCTTTATCACTGGGTATCGTTGGTTTTACATTGTTATACGCCATGGTGAATAGTTTAACCGCATGGTTAACGTTTGCGAGCTTAATCGGTTATGCCGTTGTATATACCTTGTATTTAAAACGAGCGACACCACAGAATATTGTTATTGCTGGGATAGCCGGAGCAATGCCACCGTTATTAGGTTGGACGGCAATCACGGGTGAATTACACGCGAACGCTTGGTTACTAGTGATGATTATCTTCATATGGACACCGCCACATTTTTGGGCTTTGGCGATACATAGAAAAGACGATTACGCTCGTGCTGATATCCCTATGTTACCTGTCACTCATGGCGTTGAGTACACCAAAACGTCGATTCTGCTTTATACCGTGTTGCTCGCGCTTGTTTGTATGTTGCCTGTGTTAGTGGGAATGAGTGGTGTCATTTATCTCACCGTTTCATTAGCGTTAAGTGCCGGTTTCATTCAATCGGCATGGAAACTGAAATTCGCGGATAACAGTGGGCAAGCGATGCAGACGTTTAAGTTTTCTATCTATCATCTGATGGTTTTGTTTGCAGCGCTGTTGATCGATCACTACCTCGTCTAGCGTTTAGTCAATGATGAGCAAGCAATGAGTCAAATGTAAACTAAAGTGTACGAAAGGGTTAAAGTGTAAATATACAGGAAATATTGCCTTTTGTTTAAATTAATGATTGAACTTTTTCTACTTAGTCGATAAGTTACAAGCAACAGGAAATGATTCACCGAGTCCCTGTATTGTATTTGGTACCGATAAACTCGGAAGTTAGACAAATAGGAAGTAGTACGCAATGTTTCAGACTGATGATGTAAGAATTAACAAAGTAAAAGAACTATTACCACCCGTTGCTGTTTTAGAGAAGTTTCCAGCAACTGAAACAGCCTCTTCGACTACGTTCCAATCTCGTGAAGCGATTTCAAATATCCTACAAGATAAAGATGACCGTTTATTAGTGATCGTTGGCCCTTGCTCAATTCATGACACAGAAGCGGCGATTGAATACGGTAAGCGATTAAAAGTACTGCGTGACGAATTAGGTGACCGCCTAGAAGTCGTGATGCGTGTTTACTTTGAAAAACCACGTACAACCGTTGGTTGGAAAGGCTTAATCAACGACCCATACTTGAATGACACATTCAAGATCAATGATGGGCTACGTACAGCGCGTAAACTGTTGCTAGACCTGACTGATATGGGCATGCCGACAGCGAGTGAGTTTCTCGATATGATCTCGCCACAATATGTGGGTGACCTTATAAGTTGGGGAGCCATCGGTGCTCGCACGACCGAATCTCAAGTCCACCGTGAGCTGTCTTCTGGTCTCTCTTGTCCAGTCGGTTTTAAAAATGGTACCGATGGTAATATCAAAATAGCGACGGATGCGATTCGTTCCGCAAGTGCCTCTCACCATTTCTTATCTGTGACTAAATTTGGGCACTCTGCAATCATTGAAACCAGTGGTAACCCAGATTGTCATATCATTCTACGTGGTGGTAAAGAGCCGAACTTTAGTGCTGACCATGTTGGTATTATTAAACAAGAGTTGTCTGCTTCTGGCCTACCAGAGAAAGTGATGATCGACTTTAGTCACGCGAATAGCTCTAAACAGTACCAGCGTCAAATGGTGGTTTCTGACGACGTAGCGAACCAAATTGCGGGTGGCGAAAACGCTATCTTCGGTGTGATGATTGAATCTCACCTTGTCGAAGGCCGCCAAGATTTAGTGGAAGGTCAGCCGCTGGCTTATGGTCAATCGATCACAGACGCATGTATTGGTTGGGATGACACTGAAAAAGTATTACGCCAACTGGCTGATGCAGTCGAAGCTCGTCGTAACGCTTAGACTGAGTCAACAAAATGAGTAAATGGCTTTCATCTGAAAGCCATTTTTTTTTGTATCACAATTGGTTAATTGATTAATTTGAGTTAATCGCAATGCCGACATCTAACGCATCTAACCAGTCAAGAAATCGCTTCACATCATCCCCTTGGAAAATCCCGCCGTGCTGCGGGCACATCATATCGATATCCAATTTACTGACTCTTTCAATCCAATCTCGTTTGGCACGGTTTGAAGGCATCCATCGCTTGTGAAAGTACTCCATTTTTGGAATGTGGTCGTTAAAGTCCTCAACAAAAAATGGCGCGTCAGGTTGATCCATTGCGGCACCAATATCACCAGACATGAGTATCTTTGCTTCCGGATCGTAGACTGAAAAATTACCGGATGAATGCATATAGTGAGCCGGTATGAATTGAATTTCCTGTCCGGAAAGAAGCACTTTCCCCCCATTATCGGCAATGCCTGAAAAGGTAATAGACTCCATACCGAAATGCCGAATAAAAGATTCCCACAACCAAGGAGTATGCAAGGTGGCCGAGGGTAAAGCTTTATCCCATAAACCGAGAGAAGAAATAATATCGGGATCTTGATGGGAGGCAAACAAATGCACGATGTGTTCAATGGGCACTTCTTTGACTACGCAACCCAGCATGGCTGAAAATAGCTCAATACCGCCAGGATCAAGTAATATCGCCTGATCACGGTTAACGATCATGTACTGGTTCGTATCAACAATTTTATCTGGTTTATCTGGATCTCGAGCAAAAACAACCCATCGATGTTGTCCTTTTTCATACAGTACTTTTGATTGCATAGTTCACCCTGGCAAAAAGAGAAAAGAGTTTAAGGGATTGTAAAACATGCTTTTGAATCGCTTCAGCAAGTTCAGTCACGCTCTCGGCGATAGTATTGAGTTGAGCTTGGTATTTTTCATCAGCCTGAGAAGCCTCAACACTCAACATGGTGGAAATTATTTGTGCGATCCGCAATTCGTCATACAGTGTTTGCAGCATGTCATGAAGGCTTTTGGCTTCAGAATAAAAACGATGACTGATCTCTGAATATTCCGAGAGGTTATTGTCTCTCGCGATATCCAATGTGCGGAGGTATTGTGCGTCGGGATTTTTTAAATACACCCATTCAAACCGATCAAGATCGGAAGAGCGGT
>NZ_JBNGCJ010000282.1:0-3307 GCF_049974785.1 Vibrio genomosp. F10 str. 9ZD137 | reverse complement strand
GTATTAAGCGCCAATCCGCCGCCACGACGTTTCAATTCACGCAGTGTTTGAGTGATCATTCTTGCCCCCGTTGCTGCAAATGGGTGACCGTACGCTAACGAACCGCCAAGTACGTTAAACTTATCCATATCAATCTCACCAATCGCTTTGCCTCGGCCTAAATGCTGCTGAGCAAAACTGTCACTGGCGAACATCTTCACATTAGAAAGCGCCTGTGCTGCAAACGCTTCGTGCATATCAATCAACGTAAGATCAGAAAGCTCAATGCCTGCCCTTGCGAGCGCGATAGGTGTGGCGAACGATGGCCCCATGAGCATGTCTTTCTCAACGCCAATGGCAGAAAACGCATAGGAACGAATGTAACCCATGACTTCAAGGCCCAGCTCTTTTGCACGGCCTTCTCTCATTAACATGACAGCAGCAGCACCATCAGTCAGAGGTGTACTGTTTGCTGCGGTCACCGAACCGTATTGACGATCAAACGCAGGACGTAACTTGGCGTACCCTTCTAAACTGGAATCTAAACGAATGTTGTTGTCTTTATCTATCCACTTTTTATACGGGTCAGGGAAGGCGGTCATGACCTCACCTGAAATCTTTCCTTCATCCCAAGCTTTTGCTGCAAGTGTGTGGGAACGGTGCGCTAACGCATCTTGATCTTCTCTTGAAATACCATGCGTTTTCGCCATCTGCTCGGCAGTTTGTCCCATAGAGATTCCCGTTGAGTACTCAGCAACGGCAGGCGGTACAGGAACCAGATCTTTGAGTGATAGGTTTTTAAGGATTTTAAGCTTTTGCCCAACGGTTTTGGTTTTGCTCAACGCAAGTAAGTTAGCGGCCAGTTTTTTCGACACACCAATCGGAAGAACCGATGAAGAATCTGCCCCCCCAGCAATACCAATATCGATAGTGCCAGAAACAATGCTCTCGGCCACATTGGCTGCCGATTGAAAACTCGTAGCGCACGCGCGGGTCACACTGTAAGCATCGGTATGAATGTTCATCCCAGTACCCAGCACTATCTCGCGAGCGATATTTGGGGCTTCAGGCATTTGAACGACCTGGCCAAACACCACCTGATCGATCAGTTCCGCAGGGACTTCGCTGCGTGCGAGTAGCTCATTGACCACCATTTTTCCGAGATCAACCGCAGGTACATGGCTAAATTCTGTACTTTGACGAGCGAAAGGGGTTCGAAGCCCCGCAACGATAGCAATACGTTCACCGGAACGTGTTTGCAGTATCTGCTTATTAATATTATTTGGCTTGCCCATTAGTTCTCCTTACATTCGCCATTCAAAACATTCTTCATTCAAAGATAGAGGTCAGACCTGATGCATTGTAACGAAATTGTTAACACAATCAAACAGACGTTTGAATAAACGTGAACTAAGCGATATTGAGGGAGCCACAAATGAGGGAGCATCATAGATAAGAAGTAGAACTGGTCATTAAATTTATCCGTTTTTACACGTTAAAAGTCGGAACAGTCTGATTAGTTTTTGGACGTTAGGGATGAGAACGGCCAGATACAGAGGGCTATTGCGTAATGGATGAAACAGTAAACGGGTTAGTTAATTGACTAGCCTATTGCGTAAACACTGACGTAGAACAATAAGAGCGTTAACCATGAAACAGGCACTTAAGAACATAAGCGAATGAATTAAAAGCAAAAAAAAACCACACAAAGTTGTGTGGTTGGAATGTATAAAGCAATCAACTTAACGCCAATTGAAAAATCAGTTTCCTGATTAGGAGAAAGTAAAGTCAGCCTTCAAAAGGAAGTGTCACCTTGCTCAACACACTAACTCATAGAGTTAGCTAGATGACAGGTTGTACTATAGCCACAATTAAGTATAAGATTTTGAAGTAGATCAATTTTATCTCATATTTCGTGCTCATGACCCCTGGATGGAGACTTATGTGTCAATAATCGAATTCTTTGGAAAGAAAAATCCAAAACGTACGGTCAACTCTGATATGGACAAACAAAGAAAATATGAAGCACTCGTACGTGCCTATCACCGTGACCTCTTTCGATATGGCTTTTGGCTATGCAAAGACAAAAGCATTGCAGAAGATCTGGTGCAAGAGACCTGCTTAAGAGCATGGAAATCACTCGATAGCTTACAAGATGAAAAAGCTGCGAAGTCATGGCTCATTACGATATTGAGGCGCGAGAATGCTCGCCGCTTTGAACGAAAGCAGTTCGATTTAGTCGACATCGATGATTACAGTAATGATGCCATCGTCAGCGATGATGCTCATCACCAATCTGAATGGGTACAAACATTGATCATGAAATTGGATGTCGAATATCGCGAACCACTCTTCTTACAGGTTGTCGGCGGATTTAGTGGTGAAGAGATAGGTTCCATTCTCGATCTCAATAAAAACACCGTAATGACACGACTGTTCAGAGCACGAAACCAATTAAAAGAGATGATGGAGTCATCACAATCTACAAGAGGGCAGCAAAATGGATGATTTAGAATTTCGCCGCCATGTCATGTCTGATCCTAAACAACGAGATCACGACATTATAGACGCGATAAATAGTAACGAAGCCAACGCTAAGTTTTTAGACGACGTTCTTGATCTAGACAGTAAGATTCTAAAGGCCATGAATGTTGATGTGCCTGAAGATCTCGCTGATAAAATTCTATTCAGCCAGCCAGATGAAGAACCTAATGTTATTCGGCCTAACTTTGTTAAGCGTTCAATGGCCATGGCGGCCTCTGTGGCTTTTGCCTTTGGCTTGTTAGCTGGGCAACTCAACTGGGGGAATCTGCTGGTTTCTCCCGCTCAGGCGAGCCTGGCTGAAACGGCGGTAAAGCATGTCATTGATGAGCGTGACTTTATTTCACCACTTGATGAACGAGTTGGTCTATTTCAAATTAATGCCAAGATGCAGCCGTTTAAAATGAAGTTTGAAAGCGATTTTCCTTACCATGTTTACTATTTGAATCACTGTGGTTTTGGTGATTCCAACGCACTGCACATGGTGTTTGAAGGTGAACATGGAAAAGTCACGCTGTTCATCACCAACATATCTCAGGCCGATCGTAAGGTCTTTGACCAAAAAGGCATGACGGGCGTTGTTGAACCTTTAGCCAACGCAAGCTTAATCGTGGTTGGAGAGGAAGGCGAAAACGTCGCTAAAATTGCCGAAAAACTTGCCTCGTCGGTGATATCTAGCCTATAAACCGTGCTTATTTCATACTAGGCTCTGATTGCATATCAGAGCCTTTTTTGAGCCTATTTTGTAGAGTCATAACTCTAAAAACAGCGTTTTATTCCCTTTTTC
>NZ_JBNGCJ010000281.1:0-624 GCF_049974785.1 Vibrio genomosp. F10 str. 9ZD137 | reverse complement strand
CGCCACTTAGTAAGGCGTTATGTGACCTAATCAAAAATCCGCAAGAGATGATAATTTAAGGATAATTATGTCTGATATTTACCTTCAACTCGCAGTTTCGGAGGATGCCCAGCTCCTGCAAGATTCGGCTTTAGCTGCATTTGCTGCTGATGTTGACAAATATGGTGCTTTTCCTCCAAATATCGAATCAAAAGAGTGGTTTAATTCAGAGGCTGGTAAAGGTAATTTTTTCAAAGTTTTATGTCACGGTGAATTCGCGGGTGCAATCTGTGTTGAGTGCGGTGACCAGTCCTCTATTGAAATTAAATATGTCTACATTGCGCAAAAGTATCAGAACCAACATATCGGTTCTGAAGTCATGCGTCTTATAGAGAATCAGTACAGCCATATTAAATATTGGTCTTTACTTACACCTTACAAGTCATATCGCAATCATCATTTTTATGAAAAGCTAGGGTACAAAAAGGTCGGTGAGTTTAAGCCTGATGCTTCTGATGAGTTTATGGTATTTGAGTATGCCAAAACTCTTATGTGCTAAACGGTTCACATAACAAGGCGTTTAAGGCGGATTCACAACGCTTGGTGATCTCGGTTCAAGTTAGGTTAAGTGTTTAAGGTACAATG
>NZ_JBNGCJ010000280.1:0-4649 GCF_049974785.1 Vibrio genomosp. F10 str. 9ZD137 | reverse complement strand
ACGGCCCATCTCTTGTAGCATTTGACGAGAGATACGGTTCAGTTTGTTGATCGTTTCGATCATGTGAACCGGAATACGGATAGTACGAGCCTGGTCAGCAATTGAACGAGTGATTGCCTGACGAATCCACCAAGTTGCGTAAGTTGAGAATTTATAACCACGACGGTATTCAAACTTATCAACAGCTTTCATCAAACCAATGTTACCCTCTTGGATAAGATCCAGGAATTGAAGACCACGGTTTGTATACTTCTTAGCTATCGAGATTACCAGACGTAAGTTCGCTTCAACCATCTCTTTCTTAGCTCGGCGAGCTTTCGCTTCACCTATCGACATACGTCGGCTAATGTCTTTGATGCTTTGAACCGTTAGGTTTGTTTCTTTTTCGATGATCGACAGTTTTAGAATCGAACGACGAATCTCTTCTTCGCTACGTTTTACTTTTTCGGCATATGGCTTATCAGAAGCGAGTGCCTCGTCTAGCCATGCATCAGAAGATTCATTACCAGTGAAGAGGGCAACAAATGATTTCTTCGGCATTTTACCGTATTCAACGGTTTGACGAATGATCAAACGTTCTTGAGTACGAACGCGATCCATAGAGGTGCGCAGTTCATTAACTAAGTAATCAAATTGTTTAGGCGTTAAGCGGAATTCGGCAAAAACTTCTTGAAGAAGCTCTGTTGCTTTCGATGCTTTACTGCTATCAGCGCCATGTTCGTTGATCGCGAGTTGAAGATTCTGATAGGTATTGCGTAGTGAGGTGAACTTTTCTAAAGCAAGTTCAGGGTCAATTCCTGTATCTTCCTCTTCTTCTTCCTCAGCGTCTTCTTCGTCTTCTTTTTTCTCGCCATCTTCATCAGCAAGGTCAGTATTGGTGAGTTCAGAACCGATATGAGTTGCTGTTGGCGCTGCTGTTCCATCGTCGTTCGGGTCAACAAAACCATTAATAAGGTCTGTTAAGCGAAGTTCTTCAGCTAAAACACGATCAAATTGCTCTAGGACGTAAGGAATGGTGCCTGGGTATTCAGCAACTGCGCTTTGAACTTGGTTAATACCATCTTCAATGCGTTTCGCGATATCAATTTCACCTTCACGAGTCAGAAGTTCAACGGTACCCATTTCACGCATGTACATGCGGACAGGATCGGTTGTACGACCAATTTCGCTTTCCACGCTTGATAGCGCAGCAGCAGCAGCTTCGGCAGCATCTTCATCTGTGACAGTGTTGTCTTCATTCAATGCAAGGTCATCAGCATCAGGAGCAGTTTCTACTACCTTAATGCCCATATCGTTGATCATTTGAATGATATCTTCTACCTGTTCAGAATCTACAATTTCTGCTGGCAGGTGGTCATTTACTTCGGCGTACGTCAGATAGCCTTGCTCCTTGCCTTTGATGACAAGTAGTTTTAGCTGTGACTGCGGATTTTGATCCATAGACGGTATCCAACTTCGTATCTAGTGACGGATTTGGTATGCGAAATGCAAACCACGAGTAATAACAAATTGTTCCATTGCTAACCAAGGCAATAGGGTTACGCTTTTAAATCTAGCATTAGCGCTAGTAGCTCCCTTTTTTCGTCGGCTGATAAACCGATACTTCTTGCTTTGGCTTGTAGGTTTTCAATTTGTTTTTCAACACACTGGGCTAAAATTTTGTCCAGTGAGTCTAAAAATATGTCTTCTTGATTGTCTTCATTTGCCGGGATCTCCCAGCTGGCGAGACGAGACAGAAGTGCCTCATTTTTACTGTTGCGCCATTGTTCTAACAATTGGCCCGTGTTGATATGGGGATGCGCTCGACAGTATTCAAGGACTTCTACCAATAAAGTTAACCCAGGTAGTGATATTTCTCTCACTGAGGAGAGATCGGGTACCATATCAGCATAGCTCGGATTTTGAATAAGCAAAGCGATAACTTCTCGCATTGGCGTGCGCTTGATCTCTTTATGCGGTTGAGGTCGCGTTTCTTTTGTGTTTGCTTGTCGACGCTTTCCTTGGCCCATAAAGCCAGTCAGTTTATCCAGTTTTTCATCCAACTCTTTTTGTAAGCTGGCATCCGGGATTTTATCTATCAAATTGTTAGCAAGCGTGCGTAATGTTGACTTACCTTCACTGGTGCCTAGGTTAATATTTTGAGTGTTCACCAAATTATCAATTAAATAGTCAGACAGGGGGCTCGCCTGTTGAATCTCTTTTTCGAAAGCTTCTTTGCCATGTTTACGAATAAAGCTATCAGGATCTTCACCATCGGGCAAGAATAGGAACTTAAGTGTATGCCCACTTTTGAGATAACTCAGCGCATTTTCTAGAGCCCGCCAAGCGGCTTCACGCCCAGCTCGGTCACCATCATAGCAACAAACAACAGTATTGGTTTGTCGGAACAACACCTGTAAGTGATCGCCAGTGGTCGATGTTCCTAGCGAAGCGACAGAGTAATCTACTCCATATTGTGCGAGGGCAACGACATCCATATAGCCTTCCACCACTAAGATTTGTGGTGGCTCTCGATAGGCTTGCATGACTTCATAGAGCCCATAAAGCTCTTTGCCTTTATGGAATATAGGGGTTTCAGGTGAGTTGAGATACTTTGGCGTACCATCGCCTAAAACTCGGCCACCAAATCCGATGACTCGTCCACGACGATCATGAATCGGGAACATGACTCGACCACGAAAGCGATCGTACCTATTGCCCTTGTCGTTTTCAATTAACATGCCGCCAGTGACGAGCATATCTTCAGCGTTACGTTGTTGACCAAAATTCTTGCGGACAGAATCCCACTCATCGGCGACATAACCGATCCCAAACTTTTGAACAATCTCACCGGATAAGCCGCGTTCTTTTAGGTAATCAATGGCGACTTTACTGTTCGCGCTTTTTAATTGACTACGATAGAACTGCGAAATACTGCCCATCAAATCATAAAGATTACGTTTTTGTTCGGTGTTGGCGGTCGGCTGATTGCTGACATTCCCACTCCTTTGCTCTCTAGGTACGTCTAAACCTAAAAAAGAGGCAAGTTCATCAATGGCTTCAACGAACTCTAAGCGTTCGTATTCCATCATGAAGTCGATAGCGTTGCCATGAGCACCACAGCCAAAGCAGTGATAAAACTGTTTTTCCTGGCTTACGCTAAAAGAGGGGGTTTTTTCATTGTGGAATGGACAGCAAGCACCGTAGTTCTTACCTTTTTTCTTAAGTTTCACGCGTGCATCGACAATGTCGACAATATCAAGTCGAGCAAGGAGGTCATCGATAAAACTTCTAGGGATGTGTCCTGCCATAAAACCTAAGAAAAAAAGATTATATTAGATACAAACAAGCCGTGCGTCCAAAGGATAGCACGGCTTGCTGCAATATGATTTGGGTTTAAGCGAGTTTAGCGCGAACTAAACCACTGACTTTACCCATTTCTGCACGCCCTTGAATCTGAGGTTTTAACACGCCCATCACCTTGCCCATGTCTTGCATGCCCGCAGCACCAGATTCTTCTATTGCACTAACAATTAATGCAACAACTTCATCTTCAGTAAGCGGTTGAGGCATGAAGGCCTCTAACACTGTGATTTCAGCTTTCTCAGTATCAGCCAAATCTTGACGATTAGCCGATTCAAATTGAGCGACAGAATCGCGACGTTGTTTAACCATTTTTACCAGAATTGCAATAATGTCATCGTCGGTCAGAGTGATCCGCTCGTCGACTTCACGTTGCTTAATTGCTGAAAGGGCTAAACGAATAGTGCCAAGGCGCGATTTGTCCTTGGCTTTCATCGCTAATTTCTGCTCTTCTTTGAGTTGGTCAATAAGAGCCATAACTGGATTCCTTATGGGATTCAGTTATTAGTACAGGCGAACGCGACGAGCGTTTTCGCGAGCTAGCTTCTTAGCGTGACGCTTTTGAGCTGCTGCTTTAGCGCGTTTGCGAACTGTAGTAGGTTTTTCGTAATGCTCACGACGACGCACTTCAGAAAGAATACCTGCTTTTTCACAAGAGCGCTTGAAACGACGTAGTGCAACGTCGAACGGTTCGTTTTCACGTACTTTAACTATTGGCATATGCCTTTCACCTCAGGGGTTATTCATTATCGCTGGTCATTCATCGCCAAATCAGAGAAGTTACCCATCGAGCTAACTCTCATTTACGTTTGGTCGCTAACCAGCTTGATCAAAAATGGTGCGGAATTTTAATCCGATCACCTTAGCTTTGTAAAGCGTTTTATCGATTATTGTCTGTACAAAATTTGTTTGCAAAGCCAAGGCAGGGTAAGATTGCCGCAAATTCCCTCCATAGATAAAAGCATACAGAGAAAAATATGCGCATTATTGGTATTGAAACCTCGTGTGATGAAACGGGGATTGCGATTTATGATGATGAAAAAGGGCTCTTAGCTCACAAGCTTTATAGCCAAGTAAAACTGCACGCTGATTACGGTGGTGTGGTACCAGAGCTGGCATCTCGCGATCACGTCAAAAAAACCATTCCATTAATTAAGGCCGCATTAAAAGAAGCGAACTTAACATCAAAAGACATTGATGGAGTCGCATACACTGCTGGACCCGGGCTTGTGGGTGCATTACTCGTTGGCGCGACCATTGGGCGAAGTATCGCGTACGCTTGGGGCGTGCCAGCGGTTGCCGTTCAC
>NZ_JBNGCJ010000279.1:0-3718 GCF_049974785.1 Vibrio genomosp. F10 str. 9ZD137 | reverse complement strand
CGCTCTTCCGATCTGCCATCGAGCTTGAATGATGAGGCGAGCGAAACGGCCGCTTTTTCCAGTTGTGCTCATTGATTTCTTGTTGAGTTAAGGATGCAACCGAAGCCGTTTCCATCGCTTCATTCACTGACATTTCGGGCAGTAAATCACACAGCCTAGACGCCAGCATGGTTTTTCCAGTGCCAGGTGGCCCCAAAAAAAGTAAATTGTGGTTTCCTGCAGCGGCAATCTCTAACGCTCGTTTACCTTGCTGTTGGCCTATAATATCTTGCAAGTCGCGTGTCAGTTTAGCGTCACTGAATTTGGCTTTAGTTTGAAACAGCTGGAGGGACTGCTGCCCGCACAATTCTGCACACACTTCCAGTAAGCTCTGCGCTGACTTATGTATCTCCTTACCAACCAAGGCAGCCTGATCACCATTTAAGTGTGGAACAATAAGACAGCGCTTAGATTTTTGGGCCGCAAGCGCAGCTGGTAATACCCCTTTGATCGCTCGTAATTCACCAGAAAGCGCCAACTCACCGATAAACTCGCGCTGCGCTAATTTATCGATGGGAATCTGTTCACACGCCGCCAAAATACCCAATGCAATAGGGAGGTCAAATCGGCCGCCTTCTTTGGGTAAATCTGCCGGTGCCAAATTGACCGTAATCCGCTTTGCTGGGAACTCAAATCGAGAATTAATAATGGCGCTGCGAACGCGATCTTTTGCTTCTTTGACCGTAGTTTCAGGCAGCCCGACCAAGCTAAATCCTGGCAACCCATTACTGATATGAACTTCTACCGTCACTTCTGGTGCTTCAACACCTACACTCGCGCGGCTATGAACGATGGCTAACCCCATTTACCTTACCTACTGAAACCGATTCACATGAACAATTGAATGGTTCTTTTTTGAATGAGGGTGTTATATAACCCGCCTAGAGGCTGAGGAAATGTGAAAAAAGAATGAGTTTTTGCTTGTCATTTAACGGAATTCTATGTTACCACTAGGTACGCAACATATTTTGTTCAATATTTATAAAATACAAAAACGAAGATAAAAAATAAAATGAACTTCAAAGCTCGCCTTAACACTCTGGTACTCCTGATTATCGTGGTCATTATTGACACCGCGCAGGGGATAGTGGGCAGCAAGTAACCACAAGATTTTAAAAACCCCCGCACTGAAAAGTCCGGGGGTTTTTTTACAATTAGTACACTAAAAATTGAAGCACATCCGACCGAATACAACCAAGGTTCAGTCGAGAAATGACAGGAAGAATGGGAGCGCACATGACGTGCAAAAATAATGGAAGTCACTACGAGCCAAGTCGTAGTATGAGAGGGATACGATGAAAGGAGCAGATTTAGTCGTATCCGCATTAAAACAACAAGGCATAAAAACCGTCTTTGGTTACCCTGGTGGTGCCATTATGCCTATCTACGATGCCCTTTATGAGTGTGGTGTAGAACATATTTTATGTCGCCATGAACAAGGCGCGGCAATGGCAGCGATTGGTATGGCGCGATCATCACAAGATGTCGCTGTCTGCATGGCGACCTCTGGTCCAGGCGCGACTAACCTCGTCACCGGCCTTGCCGATGCTTTCATGGATTCAATTCCTTTAGTTGCTATTACCGGACAAGTTGCCAGCTCCCACATTGGTACTGATGCTTTTCAAGAAATGGATGTCATCGGTATGTCTCTTTCTTGTACTAAACACAGTTATCTCGTGACTGATATCCATGACCTAGCACCAACACTTGCAGAAGCATTTGAAGTCGCGAAAGCGGGTCGACCAGGCCCTGTCATCGTCGATATTGCGAAAGATGTTCAGTTAGCTGAAGCCCCTGTCGAAACCTTACCGGATTTCGAACATATCCCATTTCCAGTACCAACGCCTGAAGCGTTTCGCCTAGCGAATGCATTGCTTCGTGAATCGAAGCGCCCCGTTTTATACGTTGGCGGCGGCGTTCAACTCGGCAGAGCCACTGACTCCGTTCGTCAGTTTCTCGCTGACAACCCAATGCCATCCGTGAGTACATTGAAAGGCTTGGGAACGATTAACCGCCACGACCCACATTATCTTGGTATGTTGGGGATGCACGGCACAAAAGCCGCCAACCTTATCGTCCAAGAAAGTGACCTTTTGATCGTTGTCGGTGCGCGTTTCGATGACCGTGTGACCGGAAAACTCGATACCTTCGCGCCTCATGCTAAAGTCATTCATATTGATATTGATGCCGCTGAAATCAACAAGCTTCGTCATGCCAACGCAGCATTACGTGGTGATATTCGTGAAATACTGCCGAAACTGAAATGCACTCACGACATCAGCTCTTGGGCTCACCACAGTGAGGGGCTGCGTACCGCCTTTACATGGCGATATGATCACCCGGGCGATCTTATCTTTGCCCCACTTTTGCTTAAGCAATTATCGGACATGATGCCAGACAGCTCTATCGTCTCTACCGATGTTGGCCAACACCAAATGTGGGCAGCGCAACACATTCAGCCTCGTGATCCACAAAACTTCATCACATCTGCGGGTTTAGGGACAATGGGCTTTGGTTTACCGGCTGCAATGGGAGCTGCCGTTGCTCGACCTGATGATCAGTCCATCCTGATTTCTGGTGACGGCTCTTTCATGATGAATATTCAAGAGCTTGGCACCTTAAAACGTCGCCAAATTCCAGTCAAAATGGTGTTGTTGAACAACTCTCGTTTAGGCATGGTTCGCCAGTGGCAATCCTTATTCTTTGACGGCCGCCACAGCGAAACGATTTTGGATGATAACCCTGACTTTGTCATGCTAGCTAAAGCATTTGATATTCCAGGAAAAACCATCACTCGCAAAGAAGAAGTTGAACCTGCGTTAAAAGAAATGCTCGAAAGTAAAACAGCATACCTTTTACATGTCCTGATCGATGAAGAAGAAAATGTTTGGCCACTCGTACCACCGGGTGCATCAAACAGTGAAATGTTGGAGAACACCTAATGGAAAGATATTTCTTAGATATTAAAGCCGATGATAAACCGGTTCTATTAGAGCGCGTTTTACGCGTCGTTCGCCACCGCGGCTTTGTTGTAAAACAAGTGGCGGGAACACAAAATCACGACAGCAAAATTGCAAGTGTAGAAATTATTGTCGATAGCGATCGACCTATTGAATTTCTCACTAATCAGATTGAAAAATTATGGGATGTGATCAGCGTTGAAGTGACCAAAATCGACAATAACGAACTCCCTAACAACAACTTACAACACACACTTAACGCTTAAGGAAGATAATAATGTCTAAAAAAACAGCTGACTACATTTGGTTTAATGGTGAGATGGTTCCTTGGGCTGAGGCCAATGTTCACGTTCTTACTCATGCTATGCACTATGGCACTTCTGTATTTGAAGGCGTGCGCTGCTACAACACACCAAATGGGCCAGTTATCTTCCGTCACCCAGAGCATGCAAGACGCCTAAAAGATTCCGCGAAAATATACCGTTTTCCAATTCCTTACACGGAAGAAGAAATCATGGAAGCGACACGCGAGACTCTGCGCCAAAATAAACTCGAATCCGCTTACATTCGCCCACTTGGCTTTGTTGGTAATGTTGGCCTGGGTGTTTGTCCACCAGAAGACTCGATCATGGATCTGATTATTGCGGCTTTCCCTTGGGGATCTTACCTTGGTGAAGAAGCATTAGAGAACGGCGTTGATGCGATGATTTCTAGCTGGA
>NZ_JBNGCJ010000278.1:0-4595 GCF_049974785.1 Vibrio genomosp. F10 str. 9ZD137 | reverse complement strand
AACTGAACGAAGTGAAAGACGTCACCGCTCAATATGAAGGGGCTTATTTTAAAGCATTTAGCTCGATAGTCGATTACCACGGGCAGATGTTCGAATATGGTGTGGTGCCCAAAAAACTGCGTAACAGCGGCGATCGCTCTAAATTCTACCGCCTGATTGAAGCGTCTTTATACGGGGGTATCTCGAGCGCGATTACGCGTTCATTACGTGATTATCTGTTACCACAAAATGGTGGCGTTAAAAAAGCGTTCCAAGACATGGAATCGGCATTGCGTGAAAACCGCATGACTCTAGAGGCGATCAAAACGACCCAAGCGGATCGTGATCTGTTCAAACACCTAATTACCGAATCAACACACTACGTTGCAGCCGATTACATGCGTCATGCAAATGAGCGCAAGGCTAAGTTAGATAATACCTTGGCGCTTCGTGCCGAGCTGTGTAGCTCACGAAGCACTCTCATTGAGCAACACGATCTATTGACCAATGTGCAGCAAGAACTTGAAGCGATAGTAGATAAAGAGTCGGCACTGGAACAAGATCATCAAGGTGCTTCCGATCATCTCCAATTAGTGCTTACTGCGTTAAGGCAACAAGAAAAAGTGGAACGCTATGAAGGGGATTTGGAAGAGCTGAATGAGCGCCTTGAAGAACAGCTTATGGTGGTTGAAGAAGCTCAAGAGCAACTTATGACGGTTGAGCAGCAAGCGCATATTGCTGAAGAAGAAGTGGACAGCCTAAAAACTCAGTTGGCAGATTATCAACAAGCATTAGATGTTCAGCAAACTCGAGCTTTGCAATATCAACAAGCTGTACAGGCGTTGACTAAAGCCAAAACCTTACTTGCTAATGATGACCTAACCGCCGATTCTGCTTCGTCAGTATTAAGCGAGTTAAAGCGCGAAGAGACACAACAGACAACGTTATTACTGGCACTGAAGCATAAGCTTGATGTTTCATCGGCCGCCGCTGAGCAATTTGAAACGGCACAGGCACTGGTGAAATCGATCGCAGGCCCAGTTGAACGTGTTGATGCTGCTAGTGTGGCGAAAGAGATACTCAATAACCGTCGTCATGCTGAGCAAATCACTCAAAATGAGCAGCAATGGAAAGCACAGTTCCGAGAAGTCGAGCGTCAATTAGAGCAGCAGAAGCAGCTCTTGGACTCGGTCGCTCACTATCAAAAACAATATCACGTCAATTTGGTTGATGAAGTCAGTTTGGAGCAAGAGCGAGAGCGCCACTCCGAGCAAATAGACAGCCTAGAGTTTGCCCTAGAAGAGCTGCGTGAAAAGCGCAGTGAGCAGCGCAACCAGCTTCAGACTGTGAGTGGTGAAATTAAGAGGCTAGAAGGGATAGCCCCGACATGGATTGCGGCCAATGATGCGTTAAATGGGTTAAGAGAGCAGAGTGGTTCTGAGCTGCCTGATAGCCACTCGGTTATGCACACCATGCAGCAAGTCTTAGAGCAAGAAAAAACCTTGTCAATTGAGAAAGATCGCTTAGCTCTAAAACGAACAGGATTAGATGCAGAAATTGAACGCCTAGCATCGCCAGGTGGTTCAAATGATCCTCGCTTGAAAGGGTTGGCCGATACCTTAGGCGGTGTCCTGCTTTCTGAAATCTACGATGACATTACTCTCGGTGATGCGCCTTATTTCAGTGCAATGTACGGCCCGGCACGTAACGCGATTGTGGTTTCCGATCTTACTGATATTAAAGAGAAGCTGGTGGATCTTGATGATTGCCCAGAAGACCTTTACATCATTGAAGGGGATATCGACGCTTTTGATGACAGTTCATTTAATGCCGATGAGCTTGAAGGGGCGGTTTGTGTTCTGCTTAACGACCGTCAAATGCGTTACTCGCGTTTTCCAGAGATCCCGCTGTTTGGCCGAGCGGCACGTGAACAGCGTTTAGAGCTATTGCGAGAGGAACGTGAAGAAGTATTAGAACATCATGCCAAGGCGGCTTTTGATTCGCAAAAACTGTCTCGTTTGTACCAAAGCTTCAACCGCTTTGTCGCGAGCCATATTCAAGTTGCTTTTGAACACGATCCAGAGCAAGCACTTGCCAATCAGAGAGAGATTCATACTCAAGGGGCACGTTTACTATCAGACCTAGAGTCTAACGAGCAGCAGCTTAACAGCCAACGTCAAGCAAGTAAGCAAGCACTAACGGTGTTAGATAAATTGGCACCGATGATGGCGCTCATTGAGGACACTGAACTCGGTGCTCGCTATGATGAATTAGAGAGTAAGATGGCTTCGTTAACAGAAGCAAAAGCTTTTCTATCTCATCATGGCAAACAAGTCGACGCTTTGTCGCAAATCGTCAATGCGCTAGACAGTGATCCTGAGCAGTATGAAGCCTTAACACTTGAATATCAGAATGCAGACCAAAAACTCCAGTCGCTAAAAGCAGAAATCTTTGCGGTGGCGGATCTGGTTGAGCGTAAACAGTATTTTAGCTATTCCGATTCTGTCGATCTATTGAACCAAAGCAGCGAACTGAGCGAGCAGTTGAAATCGAAGTTGGTGGATGCTGAACGTGCACGCAGTCGTCATCGCGAAGACTATAAGCAAGTTCAAGGGCAGATGAACCAATACCAGCAAGTTTTAGCGTCACTAAAAAGTTCACATCAAGCCAAGCAAGAAACGGTACAAGAATTTAAGCAAGAGCTGAAAGAGTACGGGGTAACCGCGGATGAAAGCGCGGTAGAACGAGCACAACGCCGTAAAGACGAATTGCATGAACTATTACACACTACTCGACATCGAAAGAGTGAGTGCGATAGAACCATTACGTCGACTGAGCTTGAAATGAAAGGGTTGGCTAAGCGACTAAGAAAAGTTCAGAAGGAATACATTGAACTGCGAACGTTCGTTGTTGCGGCGAAAGCCGGCTGGTGTTCGGTGCTGAGGTTAGCTCGTGAAAATGACGTTGAGCGTCGTTTGCACAAACGTGAACTGGCGTACTTGTCTGCGGGCGAATTACGCTCTATGTCGGATAAATCATTAGGTGCCCTCCGTTTAGCGGTCGCGAATAATGATGACTTACGCGATGCACTTCGCCTGTCAGAAGACAATGCCCACCCTGAACGTAAAGTTCTGTTCTACATTGCGGTGTACCAGCATCTGCGCGAACGTATTCGTCAGGATATTATTCGCACCGATGATCCAGTTGAAGCGATCGAAGAGATGGAAGTCGAACTCGCCCGATTAACGGAAGAGTTAACGTTACGTGAAAATCGCTTAGCGATCAGTTCAGACTCGGTAGCGAGCATCATTAAGAAGACGATTTTACGAGAGCAAAATCGCATTCGTATGTTGAACCAAGGATTGTCCAACATTGGATTTGGTCAGGTTAAAGGGGTTCGTCTCAACGTTAAAGTCAGAGAAAGCCATGAGATTTTGTTAAATGGGCTTTCTGATCAACAGTCTCAGCATAAAGACTTGTTTGAAAGTACGCGCTTTACCTTCTCTGAAGCGATGGCAAAACTGTTCCAGCGCGTTAACCCGCATATTGACATGGGCCAGCGTTCTCCTCAGGTGCTTGGGGAAGAGTTACTTGATTATCGAAATTACCTAGAACTCAGTGTTGAAGTAAGCCGCGGTTCTGATGGCTGGCTTCAAGCTGAATCAGGCGCATTATCAACGGGTGAGGCGATTGGTACAGGTCAGTCAATTTTGCTGATGGTTATCCAAAGTTGGGAAGAGGAGTCCCGTCGTTTACGAAGTAAGGATGTCATTCCATGTCGTTTGCTATTCTTGGATGAAGCCGCGCGTTTGGATACCAAATCAATCTCGACCCTGTTTGAGCTTTGTGATCGTCTGGATATGCAGCTATTGATCGCCGCCCCAGAGAACATTAGCCCAGAAAAAGGAACAACGTATAAATTAGTACGTAAAATCTTTAAAGATCATGAACATGTGCATGTTGTTGGTCTGCGAGGTTTTGGTCAGGCAGCAAAGTCGTCACCTGTAATGGATTCACTTGAGGCGACTCGCAGTGAATCATTCAATAATGAGCCAAGTGAAGAACAAGGCAAAGCGTTAAACGTAGAATTGGTTGAAGGATCGTAGCTCAGGCTCGTAATGCGGGTTAGTGGTGAATTTGGCTATGTAAATGAGCTATGTGATTGAGCCACTGCCCCCATTATTCCTGTTCGATATACCCATAAACAAAAAATGCCTTCCATATGGAAGGCATTTTTATGCGTGAAAGCATTTTGATTGTCGAACGCTAGACGCTAGCGATTGCGGTGCTGACAAGAAAGGATATTGTTTAACTAATCCGAAATCGACTTACTGAAAATACCAAACTGCTTAGCGGCGTAGGCGACGCGCTCAGCCGGTTTCGGGTATTCAGCAGGCGTCCCTAAGTTTTCTATATGCTGCAATCTAGGTATGAGTCCGGCACCATTCGCAATTTGAATAGCAAGACCAGGTCGAGCATTCAGCTCTAGAACCATTGGCCCCTCTTCTTGGTCGAGCACCATATCGGTCCCCATATAACCCAGCCCTGTCATTTCCCAAGCGCTTGCTGCCAATGTTAAAAGCTTCTCCCAATGGGGGACTTGTAATTGGCTAAGT
>NZ_JBNGCJ010000277.1:0-3646 GCF_049974785.1 Vibrio genomosp. F10 str. 9ZD137 | reverse complement strand
GGCCGTGACCATCACGACCTTACCTATGGTGGCCGCGAGTGCTGGCACCCAATCTTCTATCTCGATACTGTAATCACGCGAAGGAAGATGTATCCCCCAGCGTTTGAAACTCATGATACTTAAGTCGTGATTTAGAAAATCTTCACGGCTTTTAAATTCTTTCGCCTTACGACGCATATCTCTATAAAATGTCTTATTTTTCTTAGACATAATGTATATCCTTATTGGGAATTGAGGCTTGCCAATTCCGACCGCACGTCACTTATGCAGGTATACCAACCTTCGGTTAGTACGAGGCGACATCCCAGACGCTACCTTGCTCCTTAATGGTGTAAATTAAGAGGACGAACAGTGGTTGGCTTTACTCTGTGGTGAAAATGAGAGGGCCAAAGCCTTCTCGAATGAATACCATTTATTCGTCAAGGCAATACTAGGTGGATGTTTCATTCCACAAATTGATTTGGATTAGTTTAAGAAACGAAGATTGGTTTAAAGTGTAACTTTTAGGCGGGCATGTTAACTAGTGCACAGTTTTATTCTTGAATGTAAGCATTTTTAGACTAGCAGTTGGTGGTGAATAAATGAAAACATCGGATCATGCAGCTCGTACTGAGCAACTTTTTGGTATTCGTGGTGAAGATATACACCAGTGGATCGACGGTTTTTTTGACCACAACGGTGTTGAACACTCGCACCGAATGGCGGAAAATGTCGATTTTGACCCGTACGATCATCGCCGATTCCGCCACTGTAAAGAAGCACTAGCAGAGGCGTGCTTGGCGTTTGGTGACAAATACACCCATGCCCAAATTAAAAATGTGTTTGAAACCCATATCCGAGATGACTACGAAGGGTATTTGCCTTCAAGAGCGGATTTTCAAAATGGTACCTTTACCGCAAAATACCATGAAGCGACCCATTCAGGCGCGTTGAACGAGGTTTTGGATACCACCGAGTTCGCCGACTACTTTGAGGGGCTACGCGCATCAAAAGACGATCATTCCCAACCGCTTAGCAAATTTAATTTTCGCATTGTCCTCCCCACCGTTGCGGCGATTGTTCTGTTTGTGACGTCTATTTTTTACGTGATTCTTCCTTTAGTCGAACATTCGTTGATGAATCAAAAACGCCAGATGTTGCAAGAGCTTACGTCATCGGCGGTGAGTATTGTCGATAGTTATGTTGCCCTTGAGCAACAAGGGGTACTCACGCTTGAGGAGGCGCAAAATCGGGCCGCGGCTGACATCAAAACCATGCGCTATGGCACCGATAACAAAGACTATTTTTTCATCACAGACATGCATCCTAGAATGATCATGCACCCATATCGCAGTGACCTAAAAGGGCAAGATTTAACCCACTATTCAGACAGCGCCACAGCCAACGATAAATCGACGTTGTCAGAGCAAGAAAGCGCGGGTATCACATCGGTGTTTGTTGAGATGACCAAATTGGTGAACGCTTCTCAGCAGGGGTTCATCGAATACCAGTGGCAGTGGCATGATGATCCAGATATCACAGCGCCTAAGATGACTTATGTTGAAGGGGTAGAGCAGTGGCAGTGGGTGATAGGTACGGGTGTTTATCTGGAAGACGTTCAACAGGATATTCAAAAGCTGGAAAGTACGCTGTATCGGGTGTTTTTGGTCATTACCTTGGGGCTTATCGGTATCATGGGGTACGTCATTTCTCAGTCTAAAGCCATGGATGTGAGAAAAAGGAGAGCGGAATTGGCGTTGTATGAAGCCAAAGATCGCTATCGTGCGCTGGTTGAATCGTCAAACGAAGGCTACATTCTGGAAGCCGATGGGCATATCGTCTTTTCAAACACTCGTCTTCATCAACTGCTTGGCTATACCGATACCGAGCTAAGAGCGCATTCTATCTGGAAAAAACTCTTTTCTGCTAGCCCTCAAAATACCGACGTATTGCAACACTTACTGCAGCTTTTTAATGACGTGGCCGAGCCTGGGGAATACGAAGCGCAGATATTGACCAAAAGTGGCAAGCCTATCGATATTTTGCTGAGTACGTCTAAGATATTTCTGTCTGAAAAATTGGGTCACGTGATCTCATTTAGACCGATTGTCCGTAAAATCTATGGCACCAGTTTTGGTCCGGTAAACCAAATTACCGATTACCAAAAAGTGAGCAGTAATATAGTGTCGGAAATCGAACAGGGGATCAGTCATGGACAAGTGGTTGAGTCTCTTAACCAACTCCCCGACCTTATTCGAGAGATGATAGAAGTGGGCTCTCGGCCTGATTATCTTCGTCGCCTCATTGGCAGCACTTATGATGCAGCAATATGCCGCTTTATTGAGCTAACCATAGACGATATTGGTTCACCACCGGTTCCGTTTTCCTTCATTTCATTTGGCAGTAATGCTCGACATGATATGACGCTGTTTTCCGATCAAGACAACGCGATTGTTTTTGAAACCCCAGACGATGCGGATTTGAAATCCATTCGGCGCTATTTTCTCCATCTAGCAGAAAAGGTTTGTGGCATGCTCAACCATGCAGGTTACAGCTATTGCGATGGATTCATCATGGCCTCGAATCATCAATGGTGCTTGAGTCAAAAAGAGTGGAACGACAATTTTAGTCGATGGATTACGCAAGCCTCTCCAGAATCCATTCTTGAACTGAACGTATTTTTTGATATCCGCTCAACGTACGGCAGTGAAGGGCTAGTGGATGGTATTCAATCTCATATTCAACATGTGCTCAACAAGCATCCAGAGTTCTTCCCTATTTATGCGAAACACTGTTTGTCTTATGAACGCCCTCTAAATGCTGCTCAGGAAATCGAGACAGAATCCTACGAGGGTAAGGAATCACTGAATTTAAAAGATTGTTTACGTCCGATGGAGATCTTTTGTCGGATCTACGCACTTAAGCATGATATTCGGGCCGTGAATACCATGACGCGACTTAAAAGCATGCTGTTTTACAAGGAATTGGACGCTGAAACCTGCCGCGAAATGATTTATATTTTCGATCATATTTGGCAATTGCGGTTCATGAATCAGTTGGTCGAATACACCGACTTACGCAAAGTGAACGATGTGCTAGCGATCAATGATCTGACGGCTCTTGAAAAAGATAATTTGAAGAATGTACTGAGCCGGATCTCTTTGTTTCACGATAAAGTGACGCGTGATTATTTATGAGCCAATAACCTTTAACGCAACCTTGTCTGTCTGAAGTGATCAAGGGTTTGTATGTGCTCTGGGTGGATACCGCAACAGCCGCCAATGATAGAAGCACCTGAACCAAGCCATTGTTTTACAAACTCCAAATATTGCACGGGTGAAAGGTCATCACGAATGGCCGATAAACCGTCATTGGCCAGGTGATCATCCTGAATAGGGGTAAAGCCATTCGCGTAAGCCCCCAATTGCGCTTCTTTTCCATGCTCATTAAGTACTCGCTTGCTGACCTGTATCGCTTCATTCATGACTTCTGGTCGTGAGCAGTTGAACAATACGGCTTGAGCATTAGATTGACAGACGGACGTCATGACTTGTTCAACGCTTTCCCCTGAGCGCAATTTTGAAGAATCGTCTAAGTCATCTTTTAGGGTAAAGGCGTAATAAACCGGTTTATCCGATTGCGCGAGCAAGTCACTTACAAGTAGGAA
>NZ_JBNGCJ010000276.1:0-2929 GCF_049974785.1 Vibrio genomosp. F10 str. 9ZD137 | reverse complement strand
GTGGGGTTAAATTTGTTTGTGACGGCAGGGGTGGCTAAGATGTCGATGATGAATGTTGTCAAAGCGGCTATGCCTTGGGTAGGTGTGATGTTCTTATTCTTAATTATTGTCACTTACGTGCCATGGGTATCCACCTGGTTGCCAACAACGCTAATGGGGCCAGAGATCATCACTAAATAGATCGGACTGGGTTCATAGGTTTATAGGTTTAATGGATCACAGGTACTCGTTGATATGGGAGCATGGATGATTGGATCATTTATGCTCCTCGTTGATTTCTAATAGTCGATGTTAGTGTTCGTGTTTGTAGTCTTCCTTAACGAGTTGATAGCGCTGCATTTTGTCGTAGAGCGTTTTACGTGGCAGTTCAAGTAACGACATGGTTTCTTTGATGCTGCCATTGGTTTGGATTAACGTTTGTTCGATGATGCTTTTCTCAAACTCATTGACTTGCTGGCTAAGTGAGGACTGAATCGTTTTTGATGAGTTGTTGTCGCCTAACTTTCCAAGTTGCCCAAGAAGTACGAATCGTTCTGCGGTGTTTCGTAATTCTCGAACATTCCCCGGCCAGTCGTGACTGAGTATTTTTGCTAATTCGCTATTAGGCAGTGACGTTGCTGCTTTTCCATAGCGGGCAGCGGCAACCAACAGAAAGTGATGAAATAGCGTAGGGATGTCTTCTTTCCGTTCGCGCAAAGGGGGTAAATCCAGTGTGACAACATTTAACCGGTAGTATAAATCTTCACGAAACTCGCCTTGTTGTGCGGCTTGTTTTAAATCCACCTTAGTCGCCGCTATCACTCGAATATTCAGCGAATGCAGTGTATTTGATCCAACGCGTTCAAACTGCCTTTCTTGAAGCACCCGAAGTAGCTTTATCTGGGCTTGCATCGGCATCGACTCTATTTCGTCTAGAAATAAGGTACCATTATGCGCGTGTTCTAGCTTGCCTGTTCGGTGATGTTCAGCCCCGGTAAATGCGCCTTTCTCATGTCCGTATAACTCACTTTCAATCAAGTTTTCTGGTACAGCGCCACAATTGATAGCGACAAAGTTTTCTTCGCGTCGGTCGCTTTGTTCATGTAAAGAACGAGCCACTAGCTCTTTTCCTGTGCCAGTTTCACCAAATAACAATATGTCGGCTTGGGTGTTTGAAATGTGGCTAATCGTATCGCGTAAAGTGCGGATGGTTTGAGTCTCGCCAATGATACGAGGGCCAAGCGTTTGGCTGGCCTTTAACGATCGTTTTAGTGTTTCATTTTCTAATGTTAAGTTGCGCTTCTCGATGGCTCGGCTGATGGTTTTGATTAACCGGTCGGGTGAAAATGGCTTTTCGATAAAGTCATAAGCGCCGGTTTGCATCGAAGCAACGGCCATGGATATGTCGCCGTGCCCTGTGATCAAAATAACAGGAATATCTGGCTGTTGTTGGATTATGGTTGTCAGTAAATTTTCCCCAGAAATGCCAGGCAGACAAATATCACTAACAATCACTTTAGGAGGGCCATCGGCTTTGAGGGCGATCAGGGCTTCCTCTGCAGATGAAAAGAATCGAGCAGTGAGCTCTTCCAACTCAAAGCTTTGTTCAATTGCGATTCGAATATCTACTTCATCATCAATGAAAAAAATGTCGACCATTAGTGTTCCTTAGTATCTATACGTTCCCATTGCTATTTATGAGTTGCAATAGGTAATTTGACTGAAAAGCATGCACCACCGAGCTTGGACTGAGAATAGGTAAGCTTGCCCTTCATCCCCTCAATTATCTGATGTGAAATCGACAGCCCTAAACCAAGCCCATTTTTTTTGGTGGTATAGAAAGGGTCAAAGAGCTGCTTCTCCTGGTGAGGGCTTACGCCTTTGCCGCTATCTTCAATGGTAATGACTACCTCATTGTTTTGGCTAAAAGCACTGAGCAGTATGGTCTTGTTCTGCAGCCCTTCCATGGCTTGTATCGCGTTTGTTAACAAGTTCACCAGAACCTGCTCCAACTGAATTCGATTGATCTCTACCATGGGTAATTGAGACTCGATGGCTGTTGAAAAACTTACCATGTTTGACTTGATTTGAGGCGACATCAGTTCAGTTGAAGCGTCAATCACAGAGGTAACATGTGTGATTGATTGATCCGTGGTCTCTGTTTTTCTGGCGTAAGACTTCAGTTGTTCACTGATTTTAGCCATGCGTTCGGTTAAGGCAGAGATTCGAATTAAATTATCGTTCACTCTGTCGAACTTCTGTTTCTCTAAAAAACGCTTTCCATTGTCGGCAAAACTTCGAATAGCGGCCAAGGGATTATTGAGTTCATGGCTGATGCTGGCGGACATTTGTCCTAATACAGCGAGCTTCGCCGCCTGAATCAATTCTTCTTGCGTTTGTCTCAGCGCCTTTTCGGTTTGCATTCGCTCGCCAATTTCCGCATGTAACTCGGCAGTGCGAGTCATGACTTGAAATTCAAGCCTTTGCTTGGCTTCCATTTGAACTTGTTCTAATTGGCGATGTTTAAGCTTGCGATTCAACAATAATAAAATAGTCAGATATGCAACACTCAGAACCAGAGTGAGGATGCCAATAAACACAAAAGAACTCCAAACCAAGATGCGCTGAGGAGTGAGCACACGAATGGTTAAGGGGAGCTGTGATAACTTTCGAGAAGAATAAAAATAGCTATCTAATAATCGGTCTTTGTTAGGGCTAATCAGTTTTCCTTGAGCAGCAGAAACATCATTGCTGAAACCTAAAGAACGAATGTCGGTATCGAGGTACTGCTGGCTGCCTTTGATTCTCACTCTTTGAGCTTCACTTAATGTAGTTAAACTTTTGAACAGCCAATCAGGTTGGTTTGACATAAAAATCACGTTGTCAGGGTCTGTCACTACAAAAAAGTCTTGTTTTCCGCGCCAGCTTTCTTCTATGAGTGATAAGTCCA
>NZ_JBNGCJ010000275.1:0-3526 GCF_049974785.1 Vibrio genomosp. F10 str. 9ZD137 | reverse complement strand
CTTTCGGTGACCATTGAAGATGATATTGCAACGATTGACGGCACCACTAACGCCAGTCAATTTAGCCTTAATGAAAACAGTATCAGCAATAACAGTGCTCAAGTCAGTGGTGATTTTGTCACGACACAGGGCGCTGATGGGGTTGAATCTTACCAATTGGATAATTTAGTTAGCGCGGCAGAAAACCTGTATTCCTCTGGTCATAAAGTGACGATTGAAGAAGTCACCGGGACAGCTAACACAACCCATTACCAAGGGGTGGCTAACGGTAAAACCATCTTTACATTATCACTTGGCGATGATGGCGCTTATACCTTTACCTTGTTGGAGCCTCTCGATCATTTAAACGATGCCACGAGCCTAACGATTCCATTTGATGTCGTGGCGGTTGACCGAGATGGTGATGCATCAAAGGCATTCGATTTACCGATTAAAATCGTTGACGACACGCCAGATCTATCAGGGTTTACGGGTGAGCAGCTGGTGGATGAAGATGATTTAAGTGGCATTGGATCCGATCAACGTACCGACCCACTTAACGATACAGTCATTTCTGGCCAGTTTAACATCAATGAAGGCGCCGATGGAGTGGTTGAATATCGACTCGTCGATGCTTCAGCGACCATAAAAGATCTTACCAGCGGACAAGAGCCTCTAGAATGGGGCACTTCGTCTCAAAGTGGAACCACGTTTACCTATACCGCGCAAACAACGAGTGGCACGCCCATTTTTAACATTGTGTTTGACGCTGCAGACAACCGTTATCAGTTTGAATTGCTCGGTCCTCTTGACCACCCGATTGCGAACAGCGAAGACAGTATTCAACTGGATTTTTCAGTTGTTGCCATTGATTTTGATGGGGATGTTTCCAATTCAATCACATTGCCGATTACGATCACAGATGATGTGCCGACCATAGCCGTGGTCGAAATTGTGCGCGTTGAAGGAGCGGGCTTCGATGACATTACAGTAAATATGTTTGAAGCGAGTAATGACGCGGGTGCTGACGGTGCGAAGCTTACTCAAATTGAAGGCACCACCTCTAACGGCGCCACAATAGTTTTTGGTAACTCTTATCAGAGCTCCATTAATCTGCGAGATGGCGAACAAAATGTTCGTGTTTATGAGCAAATAAATGATGCCTCAGGGGACACAGAGACACGCCAATTAGGTGTGTTAAGAATCAATTCTAATGGCGAGATAGATTTTCGCGCAAGTAACTACCTCGAGCATGACGGTAACGACATCAACTTTTCCATCAACGTCACCGCAACGGATGGGGATCTTGATACCTCGATAGCCCCAGTGAATATCACCATAACGGATAGAGAAGCCAGTCCTGTTCGACTCAAAGTAACGACGTTTGAAGATGCAGGCCGAGATCCGGATATTAAGTACGCTTCAGGTGATGCGCCAGAAGCAGAAAACGATCTAGATAACCAGCAGGGCTTGGCTGATACGCCAGCTCAGATTTCACTGAAAGTAAACCTGCATGATGATGATAATGATGAATCAATCGGCTCCTTGACGATCAAAGAAGGCGATCATCATGGGACTTTTTACTATTTGAAAGATGGTGTCTTTCATCAGTTGGAAGCGGATCCTGTTACGGAAAATATTGTATTCGATGGTTCGGTATTGCAACAAAGTACAAGCTTGGTAGGCAACAATACGATAGCGACAATTGACAATCTGTATTTTGTTCCAGACAAGAATTATTCAGCGGGAAATGTGACTATTCGTTACCAAGTTGAAATTGACAAAGAAGGCGGCAATGCTACCCCTGTCGACTCGAACTTTAGAATTGAAATTAAAAGTGTTGCTGACATAGCGACTTGGAATGACGATCGAAGTACCTACTACTATGAAGCCGATGAGGATGATAGCAACGTTAGGCTACAGCTTCGTGCGGAATCTCAAGATACGAGCAGACCTGAAACCATCACTTATCAGCTAAGAGTGACACAAGGCGAGGGCAATTTTGAGCTGTTAGATCGAAATGGCAGTGTCATTACGCCTGAAAATGGTGTGTACATCATAGCTTCAAATCAGATAAACCGAATTAGTGTGAACCCAAACGATGATTTTTCAGGTCAAATTCGATTCGAAGCCACCGCAGTGACGAAAGAACGTTCAAACTCCCACAGTGTTGATAAATCGACAGCAGTATCAGAACCGCAAGAACTCATTATCGATGTGACGCCAAGTGCGGATAGTGGAAATTTTGGCGTTAAACGAATCCAAATTAATGAAGACAATATTGCTGACCCTAACGACTACGAAAGTGATGACAATTACAAGCCGTTTACGTTAGATCAAGTGATTACAATGGCACCTTCTGTTGATGCCGATGGGTCAGAAACCCTGTATGTGCGTATTTCCGAGGTGACTCAAAACGCAGAATTGGTATGGAAAGGTAACGGTGATAGCCAAATTGAAAACATAGAGATTGATGGCGTTGTCTATGCCGAAATCCCGTTTGATCAGCTCTCTAATGTGCATGTTGTGCCTGAAAAACACAGTAACGAGGACTTTACGTTTAAAGTCACCGGTGTCATTAAAGACAGTGCGACTTTGTCGGGTGGGGACATTATTGATGAAGAAGTGATGGGTTCAAAAGTTGTCAATGTTGAAGTGAAAGGTGTGGCTGATAATCCGGGTGGAGAAAGGTTTAGAGGCGATTGGGAAAACTTTGTTGATGGCGATGTTCAAGGGCTGCAAACCACCATTGATGAAAGCCAAGATGGTAAGAACTTTGCGGTGCTAGATTTTAGTATTATCTCCGGGGAAAGGGCAGATAAGCCGCTTGATGATTCGGAATCGGTGACCGTACTTTTATCCAATATCCCTGCTGGGGTGGTTATTGAAGACAGCGATGGTACCGAGATCGACCTGAACTTTGTTGGCTATGACAGTCTGGGGCAACCGATTTACGAAGCCAATATTACAGGCGGCAATAACAATTCTGGCATCATCATCCGACCGGTGGATTCTTCCACTGAGAATATTCATGTGACTGCCAATATTATTGTGACTGAAAACGATGGACACACTCATATATTCAGCCAAGAAATTCGAGTCAAAGTTGTACCAGTGATTGATGCGACGAGTGAGTATGAGACAACCTCATTAGGTAACGAAGATAGCCCGATTAATATTCACTGGCATCCAGAAGGGGTTGATTACATCGACAGTGATGAGCACTTTACTGCCATCATGATCGAAAACATTCCTGTCGGCGCCCAGGTCATCGTTAACAATGCGTCCGTTAATATGAATGTCATTGATGTCATGGATTCAAATGGCATGGTGGTGTCTCAGACATTGACGATAGACCCTAATGGCTTATCTCCATCAGAGTTCACCGACATAGCAATGAATTCGGGCTTCATTCAAATCGTGCCACCGAAAGATTCCAGTTCAGATTTCGAGCTCAGTACTACGGTTGAAATCGAAGAGCGCGATCATGAATACACCAGTGATGGCATCATTGGCGAAGGTGGTCGAGTCACAGCAACGTTAACAG
>NZ_JBNGCJ010000274.1:0-5692 GCF_049974785.1 Vibrio genomosp. F10 str. 9ZD137 | reverse complement strand
ATGTTGTTTTCTTCTTTATAGTGTCTGTCCTTTTAATAATATGTTTAATATGTTTAATATGTCTTTTAATCTGTATTTCCTCTTTTTGAGTGTCAAGCCTATTTCGCACAGCTCCTCTTAAGGATTCAGAATAATCTTTAGGTTAGTTGCAGTTTTAATCGCAACATACACTACGACCAAACAAGTCGCGGATAAGAAAAAATGCCCTACCGTAAATAGGCCTAGCCTATATGTCGCTGTTGAAAATGCCGCAAGCGGAAAGGTGAAAGCCCACGTTGATACTCCAAACTTCATCCCCTCAAATTTTTTCATGTTTATTGCAAGAGCAACAATAATCAAGAGAGACCAGACGTACATACCAGCCGCAATGCGATCGGTGAATCCAACTATCTTCAGATAGCCGAGTAAAAGCATTGATGGCGTAGCAAGGCCAATAAAGAACGTCGGATACAAAGGAACAGGGGGAGCTTTCCCTTGCAGGGTTTTAACCAGTATTGCTATGTAAACAACAATACCAATCAACATTCCGGTGAAATACATCAGGTGACTAATTCCGATGTACTCAACCGGTGAAAAAATGGAGCAAACAACGTTGGCTAACGGTGGAATCAAGAACGTTGGGTTAAGTTCAGTAAGGGTCTTTTCTTTATAGATTCCCCACCCAATTAAGATGGCGAGCAGCAACGGGACTTGTATTACCGTGCCTACTAGCCATAAGGCCGTCTGATAAACTTCATGCTCACGCACTAGGCCCGACAGTAAGAAAATAGTTATCGTGCTGCATGCAAAGAAGTTTCGTTTCGTCGCTACGCGCACCTCGTCTTTCAGACCTTTTGCATCGAAGGCCATTCGAGCAATCATGCTCAGTATCATCACTGTAAGAATAAACGCAGCCAGTGAAGCCAAAGGGATAATCAATGGTTTAATAAAAACCAATTGTGAGGCTTGAATGCCAGTTGCTAGACCAGAAACACCCATTGATGCTGATACCAACGCAATAGGCAGCCTTAATAACGTGTTACTGGTCATCATCAATCCTTAAACCGTTTTCATTAGTAAGCTAATGGACTCGGCTTGAGTGCCAATAATAATTTGCATGTTCTGATCACCGACATGAACGACACCCAAAGAGCCAAGAGATTTAATTTTCTTATCATTAACCAAGGTTTTGTCTTTTACCGATAAGCGTAGGCGCGTGATACAGGCGTTTATTTCAGTAAGGTTATCTTTGCCACCCAGTGCCGCTACATACGATTTCGCCAGTTCTAACTCGTCGGTAGGCGTCGTAGTCGAGCCTAGTTCATCACTATCATCTTCACGGCCGGCCGTTTTTATATTGAACTTAAGAATAGCCCAACGGAATGTAACGAAGTACAGCACGGCAAAACATAAACCCAGTGGGATTAGCATGTACCACTGAGTTGCTAATGGGTTATGTGATTGCAGTACAAGGTCAACAAGGCCTGCTGAGAAACCGAAGCCTGAAATCCATCCCATCGACGAAGCGATGTACATAGAAATACCCATGAACACAGAGTGAAGGACGTAAAGAGCAGGAGCCGCGAACATAAAGGCAAACTCCATAGGCTCACTTACACCAGTAAAGAACGAGGCAAAAGCAGCAGCTATCATCAGTGACGAAACGCGAGATTTGTTTTCCTTTTTCGCGGTAACATACATTGCTAGGCCTGCGGCCGGCAGACCAAACATCAAGACCGGGAAGAAACCTGCCATGTAACGGCCAGTAACCCCAATCTCTGCGCGACCTTCAGCGATAGACTGTGCGCCACCTAAGAAGTTAGGCATGTCATTAATACCGGCAACGTCGTACCAGAAAACAGGGTTGATCGCATGATGTAAGCCCGTAGGAATAAGCAATCGGTTAAAGAACCCAAATAACCCAGAGCCAATAGCACCTTGCTCATACATCCAAGTGCCAAAGTTAGTCATGCCAGAGAAAAGACCGTTCCAAATTTCCATGAACACGCCCGCTATCGCGATACCCGCAAAAGCCGCTAAGATTGGTACAAGGCGCTTACCACTAAAGAACGATAACGCTTTAGGCAACTGCGTATCGGAGAATCGGTTGTATATCACCGATGCCACAATACCAACGACAATAGCTACAAACTGGTTATCCGATTTGGCAAACGCTGCCGGTACTTCGCTAATGTCGATCCCTTTAATCATTGCTATTGAAGCAGGATCAAGTAGTGCCATCACGACAAGCCAACACACTAGCCCTGATAGGGCCGCTGACCCATCGCGGTCTTTTGACATGCCAAAAGCAATACCGACAGCAAACAGTAATGGAATGTTTTTGAGTATTGCTCCACCGGCTTTGATCAGTAATGCAGCGACCGCATTATCATTGCCCCAACTGTTCGGATCGACCCAGTAGCCTACCCCCATTAAAATCGCTGCAGCAGGTAAACACGCAATAGGGACCATCAAGGCTTGTCCAACCTTTTGCAAATAGCCAAATACGTTAACGTTCTTCATGATTGTTCCTTGGTAAGTCATTAAAGCTAATTAGTTCCACACCTTGCTCAGCTAGCCATTGTTTAATATGGGGTGAGGTAAGGATATTCAGTTCAAGCTCGCGTTGTGCTGTGTAGGAAGACACTGCAGCTAGGTCTAAGTCGCAATGAGCAGGGTGCGCCATGATTTCAGCCGTTCCGCGAGGATTGTTTTCTTTAAGCTCTAGAATGGTTTGCTTGAAGCCTTCTTCATTCGATCGCCCTGCATAAAATTTCCCACTAAACTGATCTGGTGTTAGCACCGTCAAAGAGGTTAAGTCTTGGTCATAGTAATCAGGACGTCGGGTTGGCAAGCCAACTTCATTGGCGAACTCTATAAATCCACGTTTCAAGTTAGGCAAAAAAGCAGCAAAATGATGTGAATCCACATGACTAATATTCACCCCTTTACTTAGTGCCAACTTGTACTGATTCATCGCCTCTAAATAGACTTGATGCGATGAGATTGACTCACACACATTAGCTAGATGACGGCGTCCTAAGAACATGCCATTTTCATCAACAAGATCTGGAATATCTTCAATATTCGATACCGCCTTACCCGACGAAATGTTTACGTGAAGCCCAATGTTGGCTAAGTCGTATGTTTGTATTATATCAATCGCATCTTCAGTCCCTAATTGATTGAGCATCAAGGTGGTGCTTGTCACTAGGCCAAATTTCATCGCTTGAACTATTGCTGAATTGGTTCCTTTAGTCAGGCCAAAATCATCGGCATTGATAATTAACTTCACTCAAAATCCCCCTTCAAAATCTCGATGTCTTTGCGCTTAAATTCAGGAAGTAAGTTGAGGTTTTGCAACAAGGTCTCTTTCAGAGCAATCTCAAGCTTCTCTCCAGTACCAACAAGAGGATTCATAACAAGTGCGCGTAATGCGGCTTTCACATCACCGTTCATCGCAGCCTTAATTGTGAGGCTTTCAAAGGTCTTCATCGTTTGAATTAATCGAAGAGTATCTTCAGGGAAAGCTTCTACGCTCAGTGGATGAGCACCAGAGGATTTTATCATTGCACTGACTTCCACTGCACAGTCATCAGGCAACCCTTGAATCGCGCCCTTGTTCAGCGTATTAACATGCATGATTTCGCCCGTATCGTTGTGAATCGCATTCATCATTCGACAGGCTGATTCTGAATAATATTGACCACCACGAAGCTCTAGCTCTTTTGGCTTAACGGCCAGATCAGGATCTCGATAAACTTCAAACAGTTTGGCTTCAATCTCTTTAACAACATCAGCTCGGTTTACGTTTTCTCCCTCTTTCGGATCTAGCTTTGCCAACACATCTTCACTTGCGTAGAAATATCGAAGGTAAGAACAAGGCAGCATTCCCATGTCTTTGATTAAGGCACTTGACCAATCAAACTGAGCAATGTTTTGAGGACGCATTTTATCGTTACCGGCCAGAACCTCATCTATAATGAATTGCATTTTGTCTTGATTTTTATGGAGGATTTTACGCGCCCACACTAGGTGATTTAACCCTGCAATTTGAATAAAGAAGTCTTCAGGCTTAGCATTTAACAGCTCCATTGCACCTCGCTCCATATTCACTGGAACGTTACAAAGGCCGATGGTTTTTGTTGAACTGTTTTGAAGAATCGCTTCTGTCACCATGCCAGACGGATTCGTGAAGTTAAGTAGCCATGCATCAGGGCAAAGCTCTTCCATTTCATAAGCAATCTCTAGCGCAATCGGGATAGTTCTGCAGGCATTAGCCAAGCCAACAATGCCATTTGTCTCTTGGGCAATCATTCCATATTTAGCAGCAATGCCTTCATCTCGAATACGACTCTCTAAGCAACCGGCTCGGAATTGAGAGCAGACAAAATCAGCATCTTCCAGTGCAGACGCTCTATCTTCAGTAAGAATGATGTTCATTTCACTACCAACCCTCTCAGCCATACGCTTTGTAAGATCGTAAATTATCTCAGCCTTCCATCGACTTTCCTCAATATCGACCAGCCACAACTCTCCAATTGGCAGTGAATCAGAACGACGCAATAACCCTTCAATCAGTTCTGGGGTGTAGCTAGATCCTGCGCCAATAACGACAACTTTTAATGATGTTTTCACGCTGTATTCCTTTGTGTTGTGTAACTGCAATTTTCTTATGCATTAGAATTACAGGGGTTAACTGGGTTTACAAATCGTGAATATTGATGTACTCATAAATATAAGTAATCCATATTGGCAATTATCTATGATTAGAGCATCGGTTAACCACAGCAATGTTTATCTATTTTTGAGCGTGGCAAGAACGCTTAGCTTTACAAATACAGGAAAGAAATTTGGGATAACCCAAGCAGCAGTAAGCCATAGGATAAAGAGTCTCGAAGAAGAGGTGGGATGCACTCTGTTTGTCAGAAAGCCGAGGAACATAGCTCTAACACCAGAAGGGAATCAACTTTTCAAGTCAGTGTCTCAATCATTTGAGTTAGTAGATAATGTGATCGACGACCTAAAAAACCCTAATCCAACAGGCACGATACGCATTGGTACCTCTCCATATTTCGCCTCTCAAGTTCTAATACCCAACGTGCCTAAATTTATTGAGAGATACCCTGACCTCGATGTGCAGATCATTACCTCTAGCGAATCACAAAGATTTGATGATGAAACAATGGATCTCGCCATCGTTTACAGTGAAGGTGTTGAAGGGCTGTATAGTGAGGAACTAGTTCGCGAAAGTATTTTGCCAATTTGTAGTCGTGAGTATGCTAAAAAGCACAATCTCGACGATGAAGCGCCCTCTTTAAGTGGGTTAACTGTAATTAGGAACGTTAACTCATCGAATTGGATGCAATGGCTTGCCGAAGAAGAACGTGAGCTAGAAAATCATCGAAGCTTTGTTGTGGATGATTTCCACTCTTCAACATCTGCTGCAATAAATGGCGTAGGCGTAGCTATGGGTCGCTGGATACTGGTTAGGGATTTATTAAAGTCAGGCGATCTTGTTTCACCATTTAATGCAGCTCTAACAGATAAGCATTACTGGTTAATTACCGTGAACGGCATGGAACACAGACCTAAATACCGCTTGTTTTCCAAATGGATACAGGATGAAATTTTTGGGTCCAAATAATTTGGTCTACACCATGTTTATAGTGTGTGTCCTTTTAATAATAAAATATACGCACTTTCTCAAGTC
>NZ_JBNGCJ010000273.1:0-3186 GCF_049974785.1 Vibrio genomosp. F10 str. 9ZD137 | reverse complement strand
CGGTTGGGAGAACAGCCGTCCTTTTGTCGTCACGGCTAAGATAAAAGAATCAGAGCTGGTCACCAGTTTTGTATTAACTCCAGAAGATAACCAAGCCGTATTGGACTATCAACCTGGTCAATATATTGGTGTCGAAGTGAAGCCAACGCTTGGGCAGTATCGTGAGATTCGTCAGTATTCATTGTCTCAGCAATCGAATGGTAAGAGTTACCGTATCTCGGTAAAACGAGAGAGCCAAGGAACAGACAAACAGGGCTTAGTTTCTAATTATCTGCACCAAGATATTTCAGTCGGTGATGGTATTCATGTCTTTGCACCTGCGGGCGATTTTTTCTATCAAGAAAAGCAAAAGCCAGTGGTACTTATTTCTGCTGGCGTTGGGGCGACACCGATTCAAGCAATGTTACAAACATTAAATGGATCTGGTAAGCAAGACGTGACGTATTTGCACGCTTGTCATAATCAAGAACAACACTCATTTCTTGATGAGACCAGTACGCTGATTTCGGTAAATAATTGGCAGCAATTTGTGTGGTATTTTGAGGGGAAATCCGATCTTGATGGGCATGAGCGCTATGGGACAATGGAGCTTAATGCTGTGGTGTCAGATTTACCACTTGCTGACGGTGACTTTTATATATGTGGACCGATAGGGTTTATGGAAAGTGTTGTGCTTCAGCTAGAAAGCTTGAAGGTTTCACGAGACCGCATTCACTATGAAGTGTTTGGCCCACACAGTAATCTGTAACGACGCATAGAAACCTAGCATCGAGAGGAGCCTATGTTCCTCTCTTCGTTTTCTTGTATTCCTTCCTTTATTTCCTTCAATGCAGCGTATTGCTTTAACTTTTAACTTTCACCTTTGACTCTTAGCAATGAGGCGATACAACCACTGCCTAAAACCGGTTACCGGTGGTTTAGCACGTCTCTCTTTGCCTTTGTAATAGCTTTCCAAGTACTGAGTTCTTAATTCGTGGATATCTTGTTGGGTTATTGAACTGACTTGAGTCGCGGTGCTCAGCGCGTGGTCATTCGCTAAGCTAAAGTCCATGTTGAGACTCCCTTGAACGTACAACCAGGCGTGCGTGATGAGCTGCAGAGAAATGAGGTCCTGTTGCTGAAATGAATCGCTGTACTTATGGCCAACCGATCCTTCAATCGCATCTAGCATAGCAATGATGGCTTGGCGATTATCGGCAAGCGTTGAACAGTGTTCAATATGGCTTTTCGTGAGTAACCCTAGAAGCAACAATATTGGCTCTCGATCCGGTTTATTGATAAGGACCTGGCTAAATAGAGGTGTTTGCGCATCAAGCCACTGTGTCCATATAGAATCGTATTTGACAACAATCGGTAGGGTGTTGAGTTCTGCTTCAATACAGACCTTTTTAAGGGTGTTCATTGCTTTGTAACTCTTCCCACTCGACTTCACACGAGCTTTTATCGCTATCAATGAAAATGGAATTGCCGGTAATCATCACGGATAAATCCATACCACGCTCGATTAATTTGGTTAGCTCTTCAATATGTTGAGCATTAAAACGAAGAATATCAGCATTCAGCATGCCAATTTTTCCTTGATTTTGTGTCCACCAAACATTTGATTTCGTGTTGAAGCTATAAACCTTGACCTTGGCTGCTAGGCGTGTGGATTTTTTAATACGTTCTGGATCAGGCTCACCAACATCGATCCAAAGCTCAATTTGGTCATCCAGTGATTTTTGCCATATATCGGGCTCTTCAATCGTCGACAGGCCTTTAGTTAGCTGAAGAGATTCCTTCGCATTTAAGCAGAATGCAAGAATACGTGCCATCATTCGCTGATCGTTTTCTGAAGGATGCTGCGCAACGGTTAGGGCTAGAGTATCGTAATGCTCACGGTTTATATCCGTAAGTGAGATGCGAAATTTGAAAATAGTGGGTTTTAATGCCATGGGTAATACAAGATCTCAGACAAAAAAATAGCCAGCATAATGCTGGCTATTTTTAGAAAAAAGGTACTAAATTAAAGTACTTTGATGTTTTCAGCTTGTGGGCCTTTTTGACCTGTAGTTACTACAAACTCAACTTTTTGACCTTCAACTAGAGTTTTGAAACCGTCGCCTGTGATCGCTGAGAAATGAGCGAATACGTCAGGACCGTTCTCTTGTTGAATGAAGCCGAAGCCTTTAGTTTCGTTGAACCATTTTACTGTACCAGTAACTGTGTTAGACATGATAAATATCCTAATTAAAAATATTGTGCCGAATTTGGCGCGGATAGCGTGGAAAAGTAGACTGCTATTGCGTACCACACGGAAGTTACAAGTAATCCAACGAGACGCATATTTAGACAAAGAACTGCTTTCTAGCTGTTGGTGATTCTAGACCAATCTAGAGCTAAGTCAACGTTTACTCGAGCGAATCCACAGAACTTTTTGGTATTTTCTGCCGTTTTATGCGCAAGGTGCCATTTTTGGCGATAGGCTATTGAGATTAATGTAATTGATATCACGACCGCTCTCTATGATCAAATTGTGTTAGGTCGAATTTTGTACGATAATCGGCGGGTTTTTATTAAATAGGTTTCATTATAAGGCAGTACTTATGAAAGAAAGAAAAATGAGAGAGGAAGAGGTTTTCCTAAAGCCGCTCAGTCATGACGTTGAACTTAGTTATGAGGTTGAAGTCGGTCGAGGCCGCATTCAAGATAATGCATTAAAGGCGATGGTCACGAGTAAGCTCTTTAAAGCTAGAGTTGAAAAGGCGAAAAAAGGAAAAGGAAGTTACAAACGCACGAATAAACATAAGGGCAAAGAGCCCTATTCAAAAGCCGCGTAGAACGCGAGATTTGAATAGGGTTTTTAGTCAGTAAGACCTTTATTGGTTACTGCTTTCAATCAATCATTCATTATTGGTAGCAACTAGCTTGGGCTAGCGTTCGATTTGTGGCGAATAAATCGAGTAGGCGGTAATTTGCCCAGCGACAATGGCTGCAAACATAAACAAGGCAGAAAGGCCAATACTTGGGATCGGCAATATGGACTGCTCAAAAACCGACTGACTTGCACTTATAAGGACTCGGCTACCGGGAACGAGAATAATGATCCCTTGCAGAATATAGATTGCCCCGGTGAGCTCCATCTTTTTCGCTACCCAAGTTCCGTATAAGGTAATCAACATCGTGGTGACCCAAGTTCCCACTACC
>NZ_JBNGCJ010000272.1:0-7983 GCF_049974785.1 Vibrio genomosp. F10 str. 9ZD137 | reverse complement strand
GGCCACCCGCGCCTTCAAAGGCGATTCGGTAGGTGTAGCTGACGAGTAGATCGGTGTAACCTGCTGGCTCAGAGGTTCCAATCATATTTGGGCCACCTTGAGTTAACAGCTGAATCATTACAAAGTTATTGAAGTTAAACGCAAACGCAGCGATAAGAAGCGGGGTTAACGGTTTGATCATCAACGGCAGCGTTACTTTCGTAAAATTATGGAAGAAGTTTGCACCGTCAATCGCAGAGGCTTCATATAGGTCTTCTGGAATCGCTTTTAATAGCCCCATACAGAGAATCATCATGTAAGGAAAACCTAGCCACGTATTAACAATCAACACCATGGTTTTCGCTAAGAATGGGTCAGAGAACCAAGCTGGGCTGATGCCAAAAATGGACTGTAAGACCATGTTGATCTCACCGAAGCTTTGGTTAAATAAGCCTTTAAAGATGAGGATAGAGATGAACGCGGGTACGGCATAAGGCAAAATCAGCAGTACGCGGTAGATAGCACGCCCTTTCAACGCTTCCCACTGAACAACACTGGCTAAAATCAAGCCAATAATCAATGTTGCGACAACTGAGATGACCGAGAATAGAACAGTCCAGATGAAAATACTGATGAACGGTTCTTTAATTCCATCGTCTTTCCAGACACGTTCGAAGTTATGCGTACCAATGTCGACGATGAATCCTGGCGCAACGGTAGAGCCTGTGAATTGGCCCATTTCATCGACCGGTTGATAAAAGCCTGTGTCCATATTAGGACGAAGAATGGCGCCAGTTTCATTACTCACAAGAGAGGTTCCATCTTCTTGCAATGTATACAGAGGAACCACTGCGGCAAATTTTCTTAATCCGCTCATGCGGATGTCTTCACCTGTTGGTAGGTGTAAGTCGACACGACTCAGGGAGCTTCGATTCTGAACAATCGTTTTTATTTTCTCTTTGTCGCCAGGCACCGATTCGACAATGGAAAGGTCCATATCGGTTACGGACAACGACGCTAAATCAAAGTGATCCGTTGCAAGCAGCTGCTCACCTTTTTGTACCGCAATACGGTGACCATTCTCTGTGCTATACAGCGTGAATGGGTAGCTTTCACCACTTTGGTAAGTTTGGTCTAACAGTACTGTCTGGGCGCGTTCGAATGAGAGCTGATTTTTTGCACTGTAGTTAGTAAAAGCAAGGCCAACAGTATACACCAGTGGGAAAATGATGAATAAGATCATTCCGGCGATACCCGGATAGATGTAGCGGTGAGCGTACGTTTTTTTACTGCCAAAGATATACAGAGCAAGTGCGGTAAGAATAACAGTAAGGAGTGCAAACGCGAGTTCACCACGAGAATACATTAATATGGTTGCATAACCATTTACGATGCCCAACGAACCTAAAAGTGCCCATTTAATGAATACACTCTTGCTGGTCGGTAAATCCGTTGTTGCTGATGTCATAGCATCTGTGCTTTGAACTGACTGCATAGAGAAACCTGCTAGCGATAATAATAGAAAAAAATAGAAATGAAGGAGAGGTTACCCTCTCCTTAAAACGGTGTTACCAGTTACTTTGTCATCTGTTTTTCAGCGTCGGCTAACGCTTCATCAACCGTTTGGCGACCATCGACAATGTTAATGATAGCGCTCTTCGCACTGCCCCAGAAAGCATTCATTTGAGGAATATTCGGCATAATTTCACCGTTCATTGCGTTATCCATCGTCGCTGCAATGCGCTTATCTGCATCAAGTTCACGCTGGAATGAGTTAAGAGCAACAGCACCAAGCGGCTTGTCATCGTTTACTTTACGTAAACCATCATTCGTCAGTAGGTAGTTCTCTAGAAACTCAACCGCTAGATCTTTGTTTGGAGAAGCCGTACTGATACCCGCGGTTAATACGCCAACGAATGGCTTAGAAGATTGACCGTTGAACTTAGGCAGTGTCGTAACGCCATAGTTGATACCGGAAGTCTCGATGTTGCCCCAAGCCCAAGGACCATTAATCGTCATAGCCGTCTTACCCTGGTTAAACGCAGATTCAGATACTGAGTAGTCCATGTCTGCTGAGATAACACCTTTATCGACTAGACCTTTAACGAAGTTCATTGAATCTTTAACACCATCAACAGCGATACCCGCATCTTTTACATTGTAACCTTCAGCGCCGTACTTAAATGCGTAACCACCATCAGCGGCCATTAAAGGCCATGTGAAGTAAGGTTCTTTCAAGTTCCACATGATGGCTGTTTTACCGTCTTTCGCTAGTTTAGCGTTAAGCGCTTCAACTTCTTCCCATGTTTTAGGTGGGTTAGGAACCAGATCTTTGTTGTAGATAAGAGACAGTGCTTCAATCGCAACTGGGTAACCAATCAGTTTCCCATCATATTTCACTGCATCCCATGCAAAATCAACGATGCCTTCTTTAATTTCTTTTGAAGGGTTAACTTCCGTTAGCAAACCAGATTGAGCATAGCCACCAAAACGGTCATGCGCCCAAAACACAATATCAGGGCCGTCGCCTGTTGCCGCTACTTGTGGGAAACGATCTTGCAAGCCATCAGGGTGAGCAACGGTTACTTTAATACCCGTGTCTTCTTCAAACATCTTACCTACTTCAGCAAGTCCGTTATAACCTTTATCACCGTTAATCCAGATAGTTAGTTGACCTTCTTCGATAGCAGCGTGCGCACCAAAAGAGCCAAGAGCAACGAGTGTACTCAGCGCTACTGTGCTTAGGGCATTTTTCATGTCTATATCCTTTTTTATTTTTGTGTTGTAGGGCTTACCAAGAGGTTTGCCGTATTTCGACATACATAATCTTAGAAAAAAGGGGCCGTCTCATCCTCCTACTCTCTACGCCCTCACTATTATGGCTCATTTTCGTGATCCTTAGCGCCTCACCATGAGGACAACCATCACAAAAGTGACACTTTCTGTGATTCATCTCACTGATGAACCAGCTATTTATTTGAGCTAGATCGCTCTCTTAATTTAAGCTCAATATATCGCTCATCCTTTACTACTCCCCCTAGACAATTTGTAGCTAGGAGGATGTATTCACACTCAAAAATGATGAAACTTAAGTCATCCAAGAGTGGATAGTAGGAACCCTTTCCAGTTGTTTGAATGTTAAATTTAGCACTGGCTTACAATGCCGATTTGGTTTCCAGTTATTTGAGATATGTTTATGCCTTAGTTCAATGCGATAAAGAGTACGACTCTTTGAGCCGATTTAAAGCAGCATCAAATATTAACGGGGGATGGAAACCAAATATTGGCTTTGATGGGTGAGGATACGTATCGGTCTGTTTATACTGTATCGACAGTGAGTATTCTCACCCCTTTTTCTTACTCAAATGCCTAAAATGTGTCAGACAAACGAGCAACGATGCAAGTTACGATAGACTCATTGAACTAAAAGTTCGGGGTTCCACTGTACTCAGTGACAAAATGTACTCAGTGACAAAATGCACTCAGTGACAAAAATTACATTAAAAAAAGAATATTAAAACAATGGTTGCCACCTCTACCTTAAACACTGGCAGCCGTTAATGAATTAGATTAATCGAGGACGAGCTAGATGACGAATGTCACGTTAAAAAATGTATGTAAAGCGTATGGCGATGTTTTGATTTCAAAAAATGTTGATCTAGAAATAAAAGAAGGCGAGTTCGTCGTTTTTGTTGGCCCATCGGGCTGTGGTAAATCCACTCTACTTCGTTGTATTGCAGGCCTAGAAGACATTACTTCTGGCGATTTATACATTGGCAATGAACGCATGAATGACATTGAGCCTTCTAAACGAGGCGTTGGGATGGTTTTCCAGTCTTATGCTTTGTACCCACACCTAAACCTTTTTGACAACATGTCATTTGGCCTCAAATTAGCTAAAGCGGATAAAAAAGAAATCGACAAGCGCGTCGAACATGCCGCTGATATCTTACAACTGACTCACCTATTAGAACGACAGCCTAAAGCACTTTCTGGTGGGCAACGTCAGCGCGTGGCTATCGGTCGAACTTTAGTTTCACAACCTAACGTCTTTTTGCTTGATGAGCCTTTATCAAATCTCGATGCGGCACTTCGAGTACAAATGCGCTCAGAAATCACCAAGCTACAGCGCAAACTCGGCTGTACAATGATTTACGTGACCCATGATCAAGTTGAAGCCATGACAATGGCCGATAAAATCGTCGTGCTTGATGACGGTTTCGTCTCTCAGGTTGGTCGACCACTAGAGCTTTACCACTACCCAAAAAATCGCTTTGTCGCTGGGTTTATTGGCTCACCAAAAATGAACTTCATGAGCGTATTCATTGAAGAAGTTGAAGCCGAAAGAGTAAAAGTTCAGCTTTCTAATGGTATGTCTTTCTGGATTCCAGTGGATGGTACGACCGTTAACCGTGGCGACAGAATGTCGATGGGGATACGCCCTGAACATTTGCTTACAGCGTCAGATGGTGATGGTTCAATCGAAGGGGATGTAATGATTGTAGAAAAACTAGGCAACGAAACTCAAGTTTACCTTAACCTAGAAGGCGCAGATGCGGATGTGAACTTCCGTCAGCCTGATACGTTACCCGTCGAAGTGGGTGACAAACTCGAAATTGGCATTCCTGCTCATCGCTGCCACTTATTCCATAGTAATGGAAACGCTTGCCGCCGCCTGTATAAAGAAGAAGGCATGAAACTCGATTAATCGCCTCTAACGATGAGACAATTAACATCAGAAAAAACCCCAAGACTTTCACCTCTTGGGGTTTTCTTATTAAAGGTCAGCATCGACAAAAATGCATCAATCCTTATTGGCCTGTTTTTTCGGCATCGGATAGCTTTTACTGACAAACTCCACTTCTTGGGTGCTCGTAATAAAATTAATGTAAGAAGCGAGCGTATACATCACATTGGCGAGCAGGTTAGCGTAACGAAACAGAATAGGATCAGGCTGTTTTTTACCTGAATGTTCAATGGCTACTAGTGCCCTTACTATCTTCTTCGCGTTACAACGGCACAAATGAAGCTCACTCGCAGCTCGCGCTCCTCCCGGTAAAACAAAACCTTTGAATCCCCCCTGAAGTAATGAACGAAGATGTTCATAGTCTCGGTACAATTCGGTGAGTTCAATGTCGGTAATCGCCAGTTTTCCTCGTACAGACCCGTTTAAATGATAGACATTGGGTTGTACTCGCTGTAACACGTCGCGGCTGATTTCATCCAGATCGTAGGTGAGTACGACGCCAATTCGACTGCACAGTTCATCGGTGATGATTTCAAAATCACACACAGGGCTATCTTCATAGATAAATGGGTAACAGATCTCACCATCTGCTTTACTGACTGGTTTCACTCGCATTCCTTACGCATACAAAAACGCCCACTAATTACCTAAGCTAAAAAGTGAGCGTTTTATCTGAGCTAATCGACCATTAGCTAAAAATATATCAACGAAACAACTATTTAATTACATATTGTAGCAATAGTCTAACGTGTAGTCTTCCCCGCTTTTACTGGTGTATTCTTTATCTTCACTGCACGCTCTTGGTTTTCCTTTTTCATCACCTTGTACCAGGCTAATCCAGTGACGCATCGCGGCCATCTCACTTCTTGGTTGTGTAAAGGTAGTGCACGTTTCCAACTGAATATCATCAATCTCAATAAGCTCAACACAACCCGTTCCTTTGTGACATCCAAGCAATACATCGACATGGCTTCCATTTCCATCTTTGAACAAGATAGAGCATGGGTCTTCTTTTTCACCTGTGTAAGCAACAAAATGTTTATTGCTCTCTAAACCGCTGTGAGAGCCATCTTTGAAATAGGCAACCATATGTCGGTAATCAATCATATAACCGGTTACGTCTTGATGAGAGCCATTCTCCAGCGGAAATAGGCTATCGAGGAGTTGTTTTGCTTTCACCTGTTTTTCACTTTGCTGATTAGCACTGATTGTCTCTACGGCAAAGACAGCTTCAGCGATAAATGGCTTGTTATTTGTATTTGTCTGTTTTTTATCGAATCTAAGCATATTCATAGTCTTTCCCTCTGTAAAACTCATTCAGTGTGGTAGTCATTGGTTAGTACTACCAAAATTGTCCTATCTAGAGCAAATATTCAAAATTTACTTTCGGTTCTCGGTAAATATGTGACTTTGCTTACTTGGAAGATTAGCGAATTTTTGACTACAATTTCACAACAAAAATTTTACAATGTGAATTTTACAAAATGTCTCTATCAAAAAGCTTAGTTCGTCAGTCTCATTTCCTAGGTACTAAGATTAGAAACCTGAGGAAACGCAATCACTTAACTATGGAAGATCTCTCTGCGAGGTGCATACGGGTGAATCCCGAGTACGCCCCATCGGTTTCTTACCTCTCGATGATAGAGCGAGGAAAGCGTGTACCCAGTGTTGACATGTTAGAAGTCATTGCGGAAGTTTTTCAAAAAGATCCACGCTGGTTTCTCGATGATGAACCGGAACAAAGCGCAATTACACCTGACAAAGGAAATCGAGGTGGGATCAGTGGGATGGCACTTGAACCTAGTTTTTTATTTTCCAATGACATTTTACAAATTGCGATTCCTGAGATGCTCTCCCAAACTGGGATCACTGGCCGTCAATTTGCCCATCTATTGATTCGCGCTCACCAAGAAAGTAATCAGAACCACTTTCCTCACCTCGAACGTGCCGCCGAAGAAGTGGGGTTAAAAAGACTTAACCTTGCGATTGAAGACCTTATCGACATAGCGAAAAACCTGGGTGTCAGAATTCGTTGGATAACTCGAACGCCTCAAGATGTGGTTGATGAACTTGGCGTTAGCGCTAAGCAATTAGTGACCTCATTTTTTGAAGCGCCCAGCACAATTTACCTCAATGAGATACTTAAAGAGTACCCGACTCGTCTTAAATATGATCTCGCTGTTTATATTGGTCATTGTATTTTGCACCGAAAAGAAGGGCTAAAAAGTGTTCTCTCTGTGGGTCACACCAATAGCTGGGAGGAAACAACAAGCCCTAGCCCTACCTCTGAACTTAACTCTCAGGATATCCTGCAAGCGTGGCGTGATTTTGAATCCAGCTTTTTTGCCGGTGCTTTACTCTGCCCAAAAGTCCCGTTTAGGCAGTTGCTTGATCGCAGTGGTTATGAAATTGATGTGCATCAGAAGGCGGGGGTTTCACCTTCCGTGGCGATGCGCCGAATGACGGTCGTTTCTCCCTACCCACATTGGCACTATTTCGATGCATACGGGCAAAATAAACTCAAAGCCGTGTACCGCGGAAATGGTATCCCTCTGCCTTGGGGGAACATGCGAAAGGTCAACGACCCTTGTCAGCACTGGGCGGTTTTCAGACGTCTATCTGAGCCGAAGAGCCACAGTTCAGCGCAAATCTCAATTCTTAACGTGGGTGATGAACCTAGGATTTATTGTTGTGAATCGGTCAATATGACCGATCCAGCGGGTAACAATCGGGTGTTGTGTGCAGGGATTGATCTTAATCCCGCCATTGATGCGCAAGGAGGAGACGCGCGCTCTATTGCGGAAGACCTCAAGTCACTGTGCGTTTCCAAAGGAGGTAGTGCTGCTATTCCGCATTATATTAAAAAGGAGTTCACAACCATTGCTAAAATACTCAATATCAATTGGATTGAAAGAGGCATTGAATCGGATGCTCGGGTAATTTGTTCTCGCGGCGCAGTGTGTCCACGACAACCTAGCTGCTATAAGCCATGTGGCAATTAAGTCCTAAGAAAATTAGGCCATACTCATGAGTTAAGCCATACGACAGTTAAGCGTTTTCAGCTTTAGACCTTGATATAATGAGATCTTGATATAATGAGACCTTGATATAATGAGACCTTGAGATAATGAGGCCTTGAAGTAGGAAATGAATAAAATGGTCAGCCAGAAAAGAAAAAAGCCAATCCCAAAATAAGTGAGGATTGGCTATATATATCTGTGAACAAAAATGCGTTCACTAACAACGTCAGTTGGCTA
>NZ_JBNGCJ010000271.1:0-7754 GCF_049974785.1 Vibrio genomosp. F10 str. 9ZD137 | reverse complement strand
TGTTTTTAAAGTAAATTACAGTAGCTCAACCGACTGCTGGGCAATAACAAATTCTTCGTTGGTTGGCAAGCCATTAGAATCGCACCTACTAACACGGATCTGGACAGAAGTGAGTTAGCTTAAGACAATCGAGTGCCTATAATTGCTGTTCGACATTCCGTGCTCGATGATTCAGGTTTCGTATAAAGTTCAACACTAAATCCTACTTCTTCCATAAGTTTTTTATAATACTCAATACCAAATAACCCCAATTCCATACGGTCAAACTCTATGTGTGTCACTCCTTGTTTTTGTTCATAGTATGAAGTCAGTACATTCAGTCGATTTTTATCCGTAGGGTGACGCTCGATGTAGTCGATAACCGTCAAATCTGTTTCAGGAAGTGATGTGGTGCGATGATTAACAATAGGTTTATTAATACTATCTCCGTCAAATTCAGGAGACAAAGCAAAAATACCTCCATAATTTAAGTGCTGGTACGCGTTCGCAAACGTAGCCCTAATATCATCAGCCTTGAACAGATGACCGATACTGTCATGTAGCAAAATAAAATCAAATTTCTGCTGTAAACTAAACTCCGTGATATCTCCCTGAATGGTGTTTACATTAGGGTTAAGCTGCTTACACTTTGTCAGCATCTCTGTGGATAAATCAATGGCAAATGCTTCAACATTAGAACCGATGTGAGAGAGGAGGTGCCCTGGCCCCGAAGCTAATTCAAGTAACATTGGCAAAGTTTTAGCGCATTTTTTTTCAATAAGTTGCTTCCAAAAATGAGCCTCTCCTTGGTAATCATCTCTACTAATCACGTAGTCATAATATTTTGACAAATCACTATAAAGACGGTTGGTTGAGATATTGTGGTGGTTAAATTTCATTGTATGCCCATTACTTTTATTTGTTTAATAATATGTCGACAGCCTTGGATAATAGCGAATTAAACTGCTCATATTCTGTGTCAGAAAAAGCATGCTGAAGTTCACCATCAACTTGTTGGTATATGTTTATCTCTAATGCACGTAGAGCATTCGCTTTTTCTGTTGCGACCAATCTTACCCCTCTGCCATCGGCGTGATTTTTAATTTTTGAAAGGTACCCCTTGGACTCTAACTTGCTCACCATACTGCTAGCAGAGGCGTTACTAACATTCATCTGGCAAGCTAAAGAACCAAGTGATACACCTTCTATTAACCCATTAAGTGCGTAGAGGTAATCTAATTCATTGTTTGTCAATTCGTTGCTTGCTTGGTCACTAATTTTAGAGCGCCAACGGCGCCATAATTCGAACTCAAGTAGTTCCAAGCTCTTAATCGTCTCCATAGTATCTCCGACATCAAATTATTTAGTTAGACTAACTAAATAATTTGATGTCGTCAATGCTAGCGTTTTACTTTAACTCACAATGGGGCAGAAACGTTGTTACAACTAAGCCCTAAAGCATCTATCAGAGCAACGTTGTTTCCCTCTACTGACAATGTACCGTTGGTAGCTCAGCCCATTTCGTTAGGTAAGCAGGGGAAAGTCGTTCTTGAGTCATCTTTGCCTTCGCGTCAAAACCTTCAGATCCCAAACGCACGATACGCTTACCTGCATGGCTATTAATGATATCCATTGCAGTCATCAGGCGCGTGTCTTGCTGTGGGGCAAACATGTCTCCTTGTGCCTGTTGCATGTCACACAGTTCAAGGCAGCGGCAACCTATCTTGTAGTAACGTTCTCCTTCCCGAAATAAACCATTGTTCAGTGCTTCTGTCATCGCTTGCGTCAGCAATCGCGTGTCATCAATGGCTGTTACGAATCTTACTGTTTCACTGCGAGAAAAAGACTGCACAGCATGCTGACCCGAGGAGACATTAAATTGCATACACTGAGTGCCAAGTCCAGCTTTACGCATTTTAACCGCAGCTACTGCTACTCGGGCGCTGAGTGCTTGATGAAGCTCATCATACGTTTCTGCCCGCACTGTGAGGCTTAAACTTGCCCCTATTTCTTGCTTACTTTGGATATCGGGAAAACTACGGAAGTTATAAACCAGCTCGCCATTAAGCTCACGAACAATCCGTTCTAAATTTACTGAACCAGCTTGTTTGGCAAGCTTTAAAGGCATCTGCGCTAATTCTGCCGCTGTTCTGATCCCCTTATCCATCAGCATTGCTGCTGTTCGACGCCCAACACCCCAGACTTCATCTACAGGAAACTGCTGTAATATTTGGCTTTCATTCTTTGGCGTTAATAGTGCAATACCACGGTAACCTTCAAAGGTTTTTCCAACGTGGCTAGCCATCTTAGCTAGAGTAAACGTTCTTCCAAGCCCGCAACCAATAGGCAGTCGGGTATTCGTCCATGCCAGGCGACGAATCTGCCTTGCTGTGGCTATCCATTCATCATCACTAAGTGAGACGTTATCAACGGCAGCAAAAGCTTCATCGATACTGTAGCGATGGTAGTGTGTGAAGATCTGTGAGGCTTCAAGCGTGCTGTGCAGTCTGTTAGACATGTCTGCATAAAGCTCATAGTTTGAACTAAACACCGCCACACCAGCCGCTTCAAGCAAAGCTTTTTGTTGAAAATATGGAGCAAACTTTTTGACGCCTACGGCTTTGGCTTTCTTATTGGATGCAACGATCATTCCATCCCCATTGCTCAGTACGACAATGGGTTTATCACGTAGGTCTGGACGAAATACCGCCTCAACTGAGCAGTACATAGAGTGAACATCACATAGAAAAATCATGAGGTTAGAGGGCGATGGCAACGAATAGACTGTACAACTACTCCCTCAATCAGTGAGGCTGAGTTAATGGCAACTGGAGCATATTCTTCATTAGCACTGAACAAGCGTTTCTGGTGTAAATCTAAAAGCTTAACCACGAAAAGCCCATCATGAGTAGCGACCACTACATCACCATGGCGCGGTATGCAGGCGCGGTCTATCACTAACAAATCGCCATCATAGATCCCGACTCCAGTCATACTGTCACCCTGTGCGCGTACAAAGTAGGTCGAAGACTTACGCTCACCAACAATGAGGTCGTCTAAGCTTAGTGATTTTAAGGCTCTATATTCTGCGGCAGGACTTTCAAATTGACTGATCCCCGCACTGGCGCTGACAAGTGACATGAAAATTCCAATGGTTACTGGTTTTATATACAGTAATTATCGCGAATCATCATATACTGTCAAGCTAATCGAGATTGATAGCGGAAAAGTTGACCAAGGTCATCATAAAGGCCATCAGCAATACGTGCTAGAAAGTGCCGACTGCAACGGTTCTGGACATTTCTGAGTTAGCGACTTTGCTACTTTAGTAACATGCGAATAATTCTAGGTATTGGAAAATCGCTTGGTAAGGTGTCTAATTTCGTGGTGCGGCTCGATATAGAGCCATCAAACCACTTTAGTAGTCAGCCTAATGCTTAACATAGGACACAATTAGGCATGATAGTATCCATGAGTATTTGTTCGTGGGTGGCTAACTGTCTTTTACTTGAATCAACAAACAAATGAGGATTAAACCGATACCACTCCAACCAAGCAGCGGTATCGACTCACCAACCACCACCACAGCTAAAGCTGCTGCTACAACAGGTTCAAAAAGCGTAATCAAACTTGCACTGCTTGCGGTCACAAACCTTAGGCCAAATCCATAAGCAATATAACCTAAACCCATTGGAATCAAAGCCATATAGCCAACTACCAGAATATTGGTTGTTGATGCAAAAAGGTTTTCGCCAGTGACCAAAAGTGTTGGGAGCAAAATTAATGAACCAAAACCAAAAATACAGCCTAAAGCCGATTGGGATTCGACACCCTGTTCAATGAGTGTTTTAGCAACCCACGAATAGACGGCATAAAATAAACCCGCCATAAGACCCAACAAGATGCCAATCAGTCTTAAGTTACTGACTGTATCGGTTGCAGATGACTCTGAGAAAACTAACAACATGATGCCTGCAATTCCGACAGAGAAGCTTAGCAACCATTTTTTCGTGATGTTTTTACCTTTGCTAAATAGACACTCAAGTAAAACCGCAAAAAACGGTGCTGTAGCAATAGAAATCACGGTACCAATTGCGACACCAGCCAGCCTCATGGAGGAATAAAATGCTAATGGATAAGCAGCTAAAGCAATTGCACTAATCGTCAATTTCCTTCTATGATTCAGAATCTTTTTGAAATCATGTCGAAGTTGCTTGCGAGACAGTGCGACTTGAAAAAGCCCACCAACCCCCATTGAAAAAGCACCTATTGCCAGAGAACTGATATCTGGAGCTAAACTAGCGACTGTGCCAGTAGTCCCCCATAAGACTGAAGCAAACAGTATCGAGAAAATGCCGAGCTGATAGGAAGTATAGCGATTGTACAACATAAATATTCTACCGAGGAACTGATAACAAGGCAGAAATCTTAGGCGATTAATCACATTGTGTTTTTGCTAAAAGGACGCAATAGTTGCTTAAATAGACTAACTCAAGAACGAGCGAACGCTCTTGGTGACATTCCATAATTGGTGGAAAAACGTCGACTAAAAGCTGAAAGGTCACTGTATCCTACTCGTTCAGCTATTAACTGCACAGGTAAGTCAGTATGGGTTAGCAGTGCCTTAGCCTTTTCCATACGTTGCTCAGTAATGTATTTGAGCACACTCATTCCTATGTTTTCTTTAAAAAGCTTCTTGAACTGGGTTGGACTAAGATATACAGCCTTAGCAAGCGATTGAATAGTTAGAGGCTCGGCTAGCCGTTCGCTGATCATGTTCTGTACTGCACGAATTCGTGGATCGCTCGTTCGAGACAACTCTTGCTGTCCCAGCAATAAAGTAAAAATATTGACTATAGAAGCTTCAATTTGATTATCCACCTGATATTCAAGTTGCTTTTCAACAAAGTGAAGAAAGCTCAACAAAGGGGGAGAGGTTGAAAAAACGGCTAACTCCTCACTGATCAAATGTGAAGGAAGTTGACCATAATCAGCTACAATGAATCGTGCGGCTTCATCAGCAGTAAATCCATGTGCTATTCCTTTTGGGATCACCACGCATTCACCGACACTCACCTTACCCAAGAAACCATTCATATCAATATTAATATTGCCTTGAATAGGCAGTACCAGTTGATGATAGCTATCGTGAACATGGCTACTAAAGTGCTTTGTGTAAGTGCGAATACTTAAACTAGTTTTCATATCAACAACAAGTTAAAAAAACAGGCATCTTCAGCCACTTTCACTCATAACAAAAAGTAGGTCAAGCAGACGCTTCACGTAACTTACAATGGGGCAGATGTGAGTTAACTCATTCACATTCATGCCTGTTAGTGGTCGATGTTGGCAACCTGCCTCTAATTTAGGCCGAAAAACATACAATTATGTCGATCTCACGAATATTTAAGCGGTGGTGCGGCAATATCACTATGGTCTTGTTTGATGTTCCCACGAGCGTTTGCACCTAGCCCATTTAGGCGATCATTTTCCCTTTTAAGGTGAAAGTTTTGTTCTTTCAACACTTCAGTTCGAGTTTTTGATTCCGATAAATCTCTGGTTAATGCCTCAATCGTTTGTTCCGCTTTCTCCAGAGCTTTGTTGGTACTTTCAGTACGGGTGGTGGATATTACGAGCTGTTCTTTCGTCGCATCCAACGCATTATCAAGATCGGAATACTTAAGCTCCAATTTCTCAATATCTAAGCGCCTTTCTTCTAATTGAGTAGTCAAAACGGTTTGCTCATTCAGTAACACCGCATTTTTTGTAGTTAACTCGTTGATCAAGAGCAGAGAATCGTCCAGCTTAGCTTTGAGTTCGTTGAAATCAATTTCCAACAGCTTCAATTTCTGTGTGTGGTCAGAGTTAGCCTGTTCCAGATCCAAATTCTTATCTACGAGTTCATAATTTTGTTGTTCAAGGCTTTCATTAATTGAAACCTGAGCGCGTACGCGCTCCTCTGTCGCTATTGTGAGTGTTTCGGCAATGGTTCGATCTTCTATCGCTTGCTCTTTCTCATTTATTGCTCCCAGGAGCCTTGTTCGAGTCAATTGTTCATGATGGGCGTTTGTAATTTCATTGAGTCGAACAATAAGCTCAAACATCGATTTTGCTAACGCGCTCTCTGACAATTTATATGCTTCCTGAATCTCTAGAGGCAAAGGTGCAGGGTCAACTGCGATGGTACTGGGTAGAGTTTGGGTTGCATCAGGATGTTTCACGAAAGCAGTGAGTATTCCCATTTCCGTAAGACGCTTTATATCGTTATCGAATGAGGTTGTTTTGCCTTTGAGTAGTACTTCTCGCACACGCCAGCCTTTCGGTTCTATACCTCTGTTTTGCAAGTCATTAACGACATTGATTAACTCTTCTTCTGTATATGATTTTGGCCTAGCCATCTTGATCACCTCTGTTCTCGTTATAAGTAGTGAAATGTGTCGGCAACGTTTGTTAGTTTGTTAGTAACAAACTAACTTTGCTGCGTCTTCACAGGAAAAATACGATGGCTTGGTGATGCCTGTCAAATGCTATTTTTTTCATAAAATTCAATAAAATTAATTACTTAAATCGCACCCTGCCTATAATAAGAACAAAGCCCATGTCAAATTAACAGTTGTTTTTCAACTATGTTGATTTCGGTTGTTCTGGTTATATTTGGTAAGCTAGTCGGAGAAATAGCGCTTTTTTTAGTGACTAAAATTGAGATCTGATTCACAAATGGTTGGGCTGTTTCTCTAGGAAATACAGCAAAGATAATACTCATTAGTCTAATGCTTGTTAGCCTAACGTTCATTAGCCTAACGTTCGTTAGCTTAACGATCGTTAGCTTAGCTTTTCTCTAGACCAAATAAGCCTGAAGTATTTTGATTGCGCAGGGGGGTAGAAGTCCATTATTAAGGACTTATAACGGTGTAAGCCCCTACCGATGGTTATAAGGGCATTATAATGGACTTAAGAAAGGTGATTTTCTGACAGCGATATGATGGTATTGCTTTGGTAACTGAACTGACCCATCAAACACAAATTATATTGGCTGTTATTCAATGAGTTAGTGAGGATGAGTGCTTACTAAGAGAAATCTCCCACTTCAATCCTAGCTATCATTTCGAGGACTTTTGCTTTTCCATCTGCTCTTTTTAGTGTTTCCAAAGGGCTTATTCCACCTAGTGGCTTTTTACTATTGCTTAGCCATTCATCGCATAACGCTTCATCATTAAAAATGGCCATCAGGCGTGACTTAATTTCAGCATCTAACTGTTCATTCATTTCTGTTGTCTCCTAGAAGCAAGCAAAACCATGTTATTAGCCAGATGCAGCAGAATCGGGCTTCGTGCATGTACATGGCTAAATCGATTTGATTGTTATCTATCACAAATTGTGGATCTTAACTTAGCAGAAACGGTGCTGAGCGTACAACGATAGACAATGAAATTTTGATCCCTATAAACTAATGATTTAACTAAGTTTTGTAGTGTTAGGTTTTAGCAATTCTTTAAGGTCGGTCATTCAATGGTTCTGATTCTAGCTAGACGACCATCGTTGTTATGGATGATTGGCCGTAGATAAATGTGGTTTTTAGTATGTTATCGAATAGATACTGTCGTAATATCAAGTCTACAATGATGAATTAGTATTAAATATTCTAATAAAACAACAGCTTGAAAGTTGGTGTCGGTGTGGTTTCGTTAAAAACCTTTATGATCGGTCATGCTGTGGTTCTTAGTTCAACTAGCGCTGTATTTCATGATTGCTCGTAGATAAATTTGGTTTTCTAG
>NZ_JBNGCJ010000270.1:0-11762 GCF_049974785.1 Vibrio genomosp. F10 str. 9ZD137 | reverse complement strand
TGTTGCATCGCTGGCTGCTGTTGCTGCATGGCTGGTTGCTGAGGTTGGCCCCAGTTATTATTTTGCTGCTGACTAGCCTGTTGACCGCCACCACCTTGACCACGCCCACCTAACAGTTGCATTTGACCTGCTGGCCACTGAACAACGACTTCAGTTGAGTAACGATCTTGACCACTTTGATCTTGCCACTTTCGTGTTTGCAGTTGACCTTCAAGATAAACTTGAGAGCCCTTACGTAAGTATTCACCTGCAATTTCAGCTGTTTTTCCAAATAACACAACACGGTGCCACTCTGTCTTTTCGCGTTGTTCACCAGTTTGCTTGTCACGCCAAGTTTCAGAAGTGGCGACTGTAATATTTGCAATCGCACTACCATTGGCAGTGTACTTAACCTCAGGGTCTTGCCCAAGGTTACCCATAATGATGACTTTATTTACGCCACGGCTTGCCATGCTCTGCTCCGTCTAAATGATGTCTAAAAAATTCTGAGGGGTAGGATAGCATGCTTTAACACAGGCTCAAATCGTATTAAAAAATCCATCTAATTGTATGAGCCAATCAAGATTTTATTTACTCGTTTTTTGAACCCTCCCCTATCTCATCTAAATGACAAATAAGTAAATTACCTAACAATATGAAACCAGACGTAAAACAACATACTCCGCCTCAATATGCCTAGATATTCAGCTCGGCTTGCTTCATTTTGTAAACATAATGTAACAGGCTAGGAAGGTATATAATGAGAAAAGCAGATTACACTCGAACCGTTTATTTTTTATGTGAAGATAAGCACGCAGACTATCCTTACGTCAGTCGATTGGAGGCCGAACTATCGATAGAACTTCCAAAAATAGAGCCCAACGATTTACTCGAAGCCAACCCAAAACACCGACATAAGATTTTACTGATCGATTATCAAACTCATAAACAACTTCAACAACAAGTTCGTAATTTACCGATTACAGATAAGAACTTTGAAGTGATTATTTTCAACCTCAATAAGCGGCTTACGACCGACGAGTTACTCTACTTTGGCAACCTAAAAGGGTTATTTTACACTTACACAAATGTCGAAGATATTGTTCGAGGGCTTGGAGAAATCATTAATGGACAAAACTGGCTCCCCCGAAAGGTAACAAGTCAACTGTTGCACTATTATCGTCATGTGCTCAACAGCAACACCGCTCCTGTGATCGTTGACTTAACCTCTCGTGAACTGCAGATATTGCGCTGCCTTCAAGATAATTCATCCAATATTCAAATTGCTGATAGCCTATTCATTAGTGAATTTACGGTAAAATCACATCTTTATCAGATTTTCAAAAAACTCTCTGTTAAAAATCGAGTGCAGGCGATAGCATGGGCCAATCAAAATTTAGCGTCTTAATTTGGCGACAAAGTATGAATTCTGTACTAGATAAACCGTGGTTAACTAGCCAGAAACATAAAGCATGTTATCTTGACGCAAAATCATTATTTATACGGAATTACAAAGGGTTTTATCATGATCAAAAAGTGCCTCTTCCCGGCAGCAGGTTACGGAACTCGTTTTCTGCCAGCCACTAAATCAATGCCAAAAGAAATGATGCCAGTGGTCAACAAACCACTCATCGAATACGGTGTTGAAGAAGCGATTCAAGCGGGTATGAATGGTATGTGTATTGTTACTGGTCGTGGCAAACATTCGATCATGGACCACTTTGATAAGAATTATGAACTGGAACATCAGATCAGTGGCACGAATAAGGAAGAGTTGCTCGTCGATATCCGTAAAGTGATCGACAGTGCGAGTTTCACTTATATCCGTCAAAAAGAAATGAAAGGCCTTGGCCATGCCATACTCACTGGTCGTGACCTTATTGGTGATGAACCTTTCGCTGTTGTGCTGGCCGATGACCTTTGTGTCAATGAGCAACAAGGTGTGTTGGCGCAAATGGTTTCACTGTATAAACAGTTCCGCTGTTCAATTGTTGCGGTTCAGGAAGTACCTGAAGATGAAACTCACAAATACGGTGTGATTTCAGGTGAAATGATTAAAGATGATCTTTTCCGTGTCGACGACATGGTAGAGAAACCAGAGCAAGGCACTGCGCCAAGCAACTTAGCGATTATTGGTCGTTATATTCTGACTCCAGACATTTTCGAATTAATTGAGCAAACTGAACCAGGCAAAGGTGGTGAAATTCAGATTACCGATGCGCTTCTTAAACAAGCGAAATCTGGCTGTGTATTGGCTTATAAATTCAAAGGCAACCGTTTTGATTGCGGTAGTGTTGAAGGCTATATTGAAGCCACTAACTACTGCTTTGAAAATCTCTACCTAAAAGATGAAAAAACAACGGAGCTCGGTAAGCACTCAACCCATAAAGAGTAATAAGCTCGAGTGCTAAATCGCCTTGGAGTCAACTAACAATAACGCCAAGTCTTTTGCCGTTACACCTAAGGCCACTTTGGTATCAAAGTGGTCTTACTGTTTTTTTATCCAGTATTTTATTTGCACAATTGCCACACTATGTAATACTTGCAGCACTTAGTATTTCAATGAGCTTAGACAATGGACACAATTGAAGTTCGCGGTGCACGAACCCATAACCTTAAAGATATCAACCTCACCATTCCTCGCGATAAATTAATCGTTGTCACCGGACTTTCTGGATCAGGAAAATCCTCTCTCGCTTTTGATACGCTTTATGCCGAAGGGCAGCGCCGTTATGTTGAGTCTTTGTCAGCTTATGCTCGCCAATTTCTTTCGCTCATGGAAAAGCCGGATGTCGATCATATCGAAGGGCTGTCTCCCGCGATTTCTATTGAACAAAAATCCACCTCCCATAACCCGCGCTCAACGGTGGGAACCATAACAGAGGTGTATGATTACTTACGATTACTTTACGCGCGCGTTGGCGAACCACGATGCCCAGAGCACAATACCCCACTCGCGGCTCAAACCGTCAGCCAAATGGTTGATAGAATCTTAGAACTGCCTCAGGGTTCTAAGAGAATGCTTCTGGCTCCCATCATCAAGGAGCGTAAAGGTGAGCATGTAAAAACACTTGAAAACCTCGCGGCTCAAGGCTTTATACGCGCCCGTATTGATGGTGAAACTTGCGATCTTTCCGATCCACCAACATTGGAACTTCACAAAAAACACACTATCGAAGTCGTGGTCGACCGATTTAAAGTTCGTGATGATTTGCAGCAACGTTTGGCGGAATCTATAGAAACCACTCTCGAGCTCTCTGGCGGAATCGTAGTGGTGACGCCAATGGATGAAGAGGGTGAGGAAATTGTCTTTTCTGCCAATTTTGCTTGTTCACATTGTGGTTATAGCATGCAAGAGCTTGAGCCAAGGTTGTTCTCATTTAATAACCCAGCAGGTGCCTGCGGAACTTGTGATGGTTTGGGGGTTCAACAATATTTTGATCCTGAACGCGTCATTATGGATGAGAATGCGAGCCTAGCCGATGGAGCGATTCGCGGATGGGATCAAAAAAACTATTACTACTTTCAAATGCTCACCTCATTAGCCGATCATTATGGTTTTGACCTTAACACCCCTTTTAAGAAGCTACCTAAAAAGACTCGAGAGATTATATTAAAAGGTTCAGGTCGAACTGAAGTAGAGTTTAAGTACATCAATGATCGCGGTGATATTCGCGTTAAACGTCATCCCTTTGAAGGCATTCTTAATACCTTAGAACGCCGTTATCGTGATACGGAATCAAATGCGGTCAGAGAAGATTTGGTGAAATACATCTCAACGAAGTCTTGTACAGGGTGCAATGGAACACGCTTGAGAATCGAAGCACGTAATGTATTCATCAATGATACCGCCTTACCTCAAATTGTTGAGTTTAGTATTGCTGAAGCACTCGACTTCTTCCAAAACTTAAAGCTTGATGGCCAGCGTGGGCAAATAGCCGATAAAGTGATGAAAGAGATCAATGATCGCCTTCAATTTCTGGTTAACGTCGGTCTTAACTACCTTAACCTATCGCGCAGTGCCGAAACTTTGTCTGGCGGAGAAGCCCAACGTATCAGACTTGCCAGTCAAATTGGAGCAGGGCTTGTTGGAGTTATGTATGTTCTAGATGAACCATCAATTGGTCTGCATCAACGCGATAACGAAAGATTGCTTAAAACCCTGACACACCTCCGTGACTTGGGAAATACCGTTTTAGTCGTCGAGCACGATGAGGACGCGATTCGATGTGCCGATCATGTGATTGATATCGGCCCAGGGGCTGGTGTTCATGGTGGTCACATCGTAGCGGAAGGAACCATGGAAGAGATTATCGCAACTCCGGAATCTCTCACTGGTCAGTACTTAAGCGGCGTCAAAAAAATAGAGATACCCAAGCAACGCACTAAAAAAGATCCAAAGAAAACCGTTGAACTTATCGGCGCTACCGGCAATAACTTAAAAGAAGTCACACTATCACTGCCTGTTGGCCTGTTCACTTGTGTCACTGGCGTATCTGGTTCGGGTAAGTCGACATTGATCAACGACACCTTCTTTAAGATTGCTCATACCGCTTTAAATGGTGCAACCACAGCAACGCCTGCGCCTTACAAGAAAATAAAGGGGCTAGAACACTTCGATAAAGTGATCGATATTGATCAAAGCCCAATAGGCAGAACACCGCGATCTAACCCCGCGACCTATACCGGCATCTTCACGCCAATCCGAGAACTGTTTGCTGGAACGCAAGAGTCTCGTTCACGAGGGTATAAACCTGGTCGATTTAGTTTCAACGTTCGTGGTGGGCGCTGTGAAGCGTGCCAAGGGGATGGCATGATCAAAGTTGAGATGCACTTTCTTCCCGATGTCTACGTCTCGTGTGATGCATGTAAAGGAAAACGCTACAATCGTGAAACCTTAGAAGTGCACTACAAAGGTAAGAGTATTGATGAAGTTCTACAGATGACCGTCGAAGATGCACGCGCTTTCTTTGAACCTGTACCGGTTATTGCCCGAAAATTACAGACGTTAATGGATGTCGGCCTTTCCTATATTAGGCTTGGGCAAGCAGCGACCACCTTATCGGGTGGGGAAGCACAAAGGGTTAAATTAGCTCGCGAGCTATCTAAGCGAGATACAGGCAAAACATTGTATATCCTAGATGAACCCACAACCGGATTGCACTTTCACGATATTCAGCAATTACTCACCGTTTTGCACCGATTACGCGATCATGGAAATACCGTGGTGGTCATCGAACACAACCTCGACGTCGTCAAGACAGCAGATTGGGTCGTTGATTTAGGTCCGGAGGGTGGCCAAGGTGGTGGAGAAATTGTCGCTGAAGGTACGCCCGAATCAGTCGCAAAAGTGAAAGGTTCTCACACCGCTCGTTTTCTTAAACCTATGTTAAAATAGAAATAAACGCTAAGATAAAGAAACCAGCAGTGACGCTGGTTTCTTTATATAGGATGAGTAATCACATGGCAATATTGCATACTGGTGGCACCCGCCTTGAACCTCATGCACCAAGCATTCCTCTCAATAAGCCATTCTTAATCTCTCTCGCTGTTGTCTTTATCGTGGCGATGCATTTTTTTATGCCAAATCCGGGAGGATCAGGGCTAGCACTTTCTTTTAATGCCACCACTTGGACTGCCTTATCCATCACCCTTTCTATTGGGCTTTATCAATTAGCCACCAACCAATCTCTGATGTATTCAAAATTGACGATTGGTCTGCTGGTATGCTGTCTCTTAATGACCGTTCCAACGCTATACGGTAATGCAACGACATCAGCAGCATTAGGGCGGCTCGTCGGTCTTTGGGCTGGCTTTTTACTGTTTGTCCTCTTGCAACAATTTCGTTTCAGTAATAAACATAAACAGAGACTGTTGTGGTTTATAGTTATCGCCGTTTTTATTCAATCTGTATTTGGATTCTATCAATACCTACTTTTAGAACCTAATAATATGTTTGGCTATGATGCGATACGTAACAGACCATACGGTATATTTCAGCAACCGAATGTCATGGCAAGTTTCCTGGCTACAGGGTTAGTGATATCGGCGTATTTGCTTGCACGACAAACCAATAAATACGGTCGCTTGAGTGAAACCTCATTTTTATGCTTGATACCCTTATTAACCGCCCCTCTTTTGATCATTATTGCCTCTCGAACCGGTTGGTTAGGTGCCATCATTTCACTGTGTTTTGTTCTTCCATACTTATACAAATATTCGACACGTAAGCGATTTTTTTCCTGGGTAACCTGCTGCCTTCTCGGGGTTGGATTAGGTTTTTTCGCTACACATTCACAGGGCACAGATGCGCTGCTTTCTAGCAAAGCGGATTTAGAGAGCCCTAGAAAATACACTTTTCCTCAAGCGCTTGATATGGTGATTGAAAAACCATTTACCGGATACGGCTACGGTAAGTTTGAAGCGGAATACATACTTTACACTGCTCGTCAGCACCAATTGAACCCAAGTTACAAACCCGGCTTACCCGCCATGGACCACCCTCACAATGAGCTGCTATTTTGGGGGGTCGAAGGCGGGCTTATCCCGCTCCTGGCGATTTTGTTAGCGGCAAGCTTAGTGCTTTCTCGTATTTACTATGCAAAGAAGGGGATAAGGCTCGCCATGTTTGCGCTGTTTGTTCCGATAGTCGTGCATTCCCAACTTGAATACCCATTTTACCATTCAGCCATTCACTGGATCACATTCATGATCCTATTGTTCTGGGTGGATCAACGTGTCGCCAGTTATAAGCGTCTTCATTTTGGTCAATTTACAAAAAGTTTGCTTAGAGTAACGTGCATTATTACTCCCCTGATCACAAGCTTCTATATGTTCAGCGCCCTGCACACTAACTATGTTCTCACTTTGTTTGAACGCTCATCACCAAAACAACCTGAGATATTAGATCGAGTGACGAATCCTGTCGTTTGGAAAGATCGCTTTGACTGGGATATATACAGCACTTATCTCAATATTGGGTTACACACCCAAGAACCTGAGTTAATCAAACCCTACATACAGTGGTCGCTTGACATGATTCAGTCGAAGCCTAGACCCGCGTTTTACAGTAACTTAATTCTTGCGTACCAAGGATTGGGGGACAGTAGCCGAGCAGAACAAATTCGAGCTGAAGCGCAGTATTTATTTCCTAATAAAGACTTTACCGCCATTCAATATAGGCCACAATCGTCAGCGGAAGAAACGTCAGCGAAAAAAACGTTAACGGCAGAATCTACACCGAGCGAATAAAACCATAAAAGGGGCTAGAATGCCCCTTTATCAATGTAGACTACGATTGCAAATGATCGTTACTGATGCAATGTTTCTTCCAATGCTCGTAAACATAAAGAAACATTCTCATTTCTAGCAGCATACCCCATTAAACCAATCCGCCAGGCTTTACCCGCTAAACTCCCTAATCCCGCTCCTATTTCAAGATTATACTTTTCAAGCAAGGTTGACCTAACTTGCGCATCATCTACCCCGTCTGGAATATAAATCGCATTAAGCTGAGGAAGTCGAGAGTCTTCATTAACGACAAATGTGAAGCCAAGCTTTTCTAATCCCACTTTTAATTTCGCATGCATCTCTTTATGTCGTTGCCAGGCATTTTCTAACCCTTCACGTTTGAGCATCAATAACGACTCGTGTAATGCATAGAGGCTGTTGACGGGTGCTGTATGATGGTAGCTTCGCTTGCCCTCTCCACTCCAATATCCCAGAACGAGACTCTGGTCAAGGAACCAGCTTTGAACCGGCGTCGTACGAGCATTAATTTTCTCGATAGCTTTAGGTGAAAGAGTTAGCGGGGATAACCCTGGCACGCAAGATAGGCACTTTTGGCTTCCCGAATAAACTGCATCGAGTTCCCATTCATCGACTTTCAATGGCACCCCACCCAACGAGGTGACGGCATCGACAATAGTAAGAGCATGATACTGTTTCGCAATTTGACTCAATGCCTGCGCATCAGAAAGCGCGCCAGTAGACGTTTCCGCATGAACAAAAGCCAATATTTTGGCATCAGGATTCTCTTTAAACGCTTGCTCTACTTTATCTGTGCTGACAGGTGCACCCCATTCGTCGTCCACAACGATGGCTTTGGCACCTGCACGTATGACATTCTCTCGCATTCGCTCACCAAAAACCCCATTGCGGCAAACGATGACTTTCTCTCCTGGCTCAATAAGGTTAACAAAACACGCTTCCATGCCTGCGCTACCAGGAGCAGAAACGGCAATCGTAAACTCATTATCTGTCTGGAAAGCGTACTTAAGTAGCTGTTTCACTTCGTCCATCATGCCAATAAATAACGGGTCTAAATGGCCAACAATTGGGCGACTTAAAGCTTGCAATACTTGGGGAGAAATATCAGATGGCCCAGGCCCCATAAGTATCCGTTGAGGGGGGATAAAACTTTGAATTGGCATGCATGATCCTTATTACACGATGGTTTGAGTAACTACACTAGATCAAATCCCCAAAGCTATCAATGCGGCGTAAGTCTAGTGTGAATATGATGATCACACTTTGTAATTAATTCGTGGTAACAAATATCCATTGACATTCAACCGACAAAACCGTTCAATGAACGAGCTTTATGCAGAAGAGGAGCACTGCCCAGGCAGATATATGGTGGAACCTTAATTCCAATACAATATATCAATGGGGAGCAGTGCCGAGGTAAACGTAATGTAAGGGTTATGTTTATCGGTTAAGTGGGCTGAATCCCCTTAACTGTCACTAGCACCGCCTAGTGATGAGCTTCTGAGGTCAATCTATCTATATGCACCTCTTTTTCGCTCAACGATTCTCTTCGCTAAAGAACATTAGGTTATTATCAACCTGTTTATTTTTTACCCGTTGTAGGAGAAATGCTGTGAGCGCATTCAATGTCGCCAAGTTTGGTGGGACCAGCGTAGCCAACTTTGAAGCGATGAGCCGTTGTGCTGCTATTATCGAAAACAATCCAGAAACTAAGCTTGTCGTTAGCAGCGCATGCTCTGGAGTCACTAATTTACTTGTTGAACTCGCCAACGGTGTTTCAGACCAAGAACGACGCAGTGAAATTTTACAAAACATTGCCACCATCCACGATTCGATTATATCCAGCCTAAGTGACGGGGCAGAGACGGCATCTGAGGTGAATGCAATCTTAGAGACGGTAGCAAACCTGGCTGAAGCCGCTTCCATTCAGGCTAGTACCAAGCTAACTGACCATTTGGTGGCGTGTGGTGAATTAATGTCAACTTACATCCTGACTCAGGTGATGAGAGAGCGCGGTATTAATGCTGTTCGCTTTGATATTAGAGAAATACTGAGAACAGATGGAACCTTTGGCCGTGCTGAACCGCAACTGGAAGAGACCTCTGCATTAGCGAAAGATAAATTAGCGCCACTTTGCCAAGAACACGTTGTTATTACCCAAGGGTTTATCGGTTCAGATGCCGATGGCAATACGACAACACTAGGCCGCGGAGGCAGTGATTACAGCGCAGCCCTGATCGCTGAAAGTGTTGAAGCTTCGGGCCTCGCAATATGGACAGATGTTCCTGGTATCTATACCACAGACCCTCGAATTGCACCTAAAGCTTCACCGATTCCTGAAATTAGCTTTAGCGAAGCTTCAGAAATGGCGAACTTCGGTGCGAAAATCCTTCACCCATCGACGTTAGTTCCCGCGCTTCGCCATGACATCCCAGTATTTGTGGGATCGTCCAAAGAACCAGAACGTGGTGGCACGTGGATTCGTCACCACGCAGAGTCTTCTCCACTGTTTCGTGCATTGGCCTTACGAACCAACCAAACAATGGTTACCCTTCGTAGCGCCAATATGTTTCATGCGTATGGTTTCCTTGCCAAGGTGTTTGAAATTCTGGCTAAGCATAAGATATCCGTCGATTTGATCACAACGTCAGAAATCAGTGTTTCATTAACATTAGATCAAACAGACACATCAGGCGGCGCACCACAACTTCCTGAGCAGGCACGAATTGAACTGGAAGAATTATGTCATGTGGAAGTCGAACATGGTCTTTGCTTGGTGGCCTTAATCGGCAATAACATGAGTGGAAGTAAAGGCTACGCAAAGCAGGTCTTTGGCACGCTAGAAGACTTCAATTTACGTATGATTTGTTATGGTGCAAGCGCTCATAACCTATGTTTCTTACTCAATGAAGCTGATTCTAAATCGGCTATTCAAAAGCTTCACACTGAATTGTTTGAATAACGACAACGCAGGGCTGCTCATCATGGTAGCCCTGCATTTCTAGTCATTCATTCTACAAATCCTTCGTAATACAAACCACAAAACACATTACTTCCGCTAGCCACCATCAGAATCAATCTACTTTTTATTTCTGACTATCCCCTATCTAGATAGTTTACTTACTCACGCAAACATGACAAATAATGATTGCTATTTAAGCTAGCAGCGTTGAAAATTTCACGACATATTTTGTTACAAAGTCATGAGCCAATGTCCATCTACTACACACTTTGCTTTCTCTCAGCAGCAGCAATGCTGATTGCGTTTCTCAACAATAAAATCGTAAAGATGCAAACCACCATTGCGATTACAGCAGGAGCAATGGTGCTGTCATTGGCTATTTTAATAGTGGGTCAAAATAACTGGTTTCAATTGACAGAAATCGCGACGACCACCATTGCAAGTATCAACTTTGAAGACTTTCTCCTAAAAGGCATTCTTGGGTTTCTGTTATTCGGTGGTGGCCTAGGAATTAAGCTGCCAAACCTGAAAGACCAAAAATGGGAAATTACCGCTTTAGCACTAGGGGCGACATTGATTTCGACGTTTCTCATTGGTGGTATCTTGTATGGGTTCTGTCAACTGATTGGCATTCCCTTTGATTTTGTCTATTGCTTGTTGTTTGGTTCACTCATCTCCCCAACAGACCCGATTGCTGTGTTGGCGATTGTAAAAAAACTTGATGCGCCTAAACGAATCTCTACACAAATAGAAGGTGAGTCTTTATTTAATGACGGCTTTGGTTTGGTGATTTTCGTCACTATTTTTACTATCGCGTTTGGGACAGAAACACCAACAATCGGAAGTGTCAGCTTATTGTTTGCCCAAGAGGCTCTTGGAGGAATTGTATATGGCTTTGTTCTCGGCCTTATTTTTCATTACTTAATCAGTGCCACTGACGACCATTCCATGGAATTATTACTGACCATCGGAATCCCAACTGCAGGGTATGTCTTTGCGGATATCATTCATGTCTCAGGGCCTTTATCTATGGTGGTATCGGGTATCATGATTGGCAACTGGACTCGTTTTACCGGATTCTCAAAAGAGAGTGAAGAGCACTTAGATCATTTTTGGGAACTCGTCGATGAGTTCTTAAATGGCATTTTATTCCTCTTGATTGGCATGTCGATGCTACTTTTTAAATTCCACCAAGAAGATTGGATTTTAATGGCGTTCTCAATTCCATTGGTGCTGTTCGCTCGTTACTTCAGTGTCTTTGTTTCCTATCTCGGCTTCCAACGCTTTCGAAGTTACAATCCTTGGTCAGTGAGAATACTCACTTGGGGAGGACTGCGAGGTGGGTTAGCTTTAGCAATGGCTCTTTCTATTCCTTCTGGGATTTGGGTGATACCTGACAAGCTGATTGATGTGAAAGAGATCATTTTGGTCATGACTTATTCGGTTGTTGTTTTCTCCATTCTGATCCAGGGCTCTACGATTACGCCCATGATTGAGAAAGCCAAACAAGCGGAACAAGACACCTCCTCTGGCACTGGCACTGGCACTGGCA
>NZ_JBNGCJ010000269.1:0-4081 GCF_049974785.1 Vibrio genomosp. F10 str. 9ZD137 | reverse complement strand
ACCGCTCTTCCGATCTCGGGACGGTCAAGGAGGGCAGATCGCCTTTTGTCAGTCGAACAAAAACTAGGGCAGCCGATATCGCGTCTTGCAGTGCATCATGTTTGCCTTGTATTGGGATATCGAGGTGTTTACAAATGGCATCAAGGCTGAGATCAAAATAGGCATTGGGTAGATGACGTTCAAGCTTGTCGTGATAAATTTGGCTTACTTCAATCAGAGGGTTTGGCAAGGGAAATCCAAGATGTTTTTTACAGGCAATATCAAGGATCGTCTTGTCGTAGCGTATGTGGTAACCCACCAGAGGGCGACGCCCAATAAAGTCGAGGAGTTGTATGATGGCGTCTTTTTCCCCAATGCCATCCACTAGGTCTTGATGTCGTATTTTGTGAATTTTAACTGAACCAGAATCGAGAGATTGAGGCGCTCTTAAACGGACTTCAAACGGTTTACTTGTGATGATTCTGTTATCGATGATTTTTGTTGCTGCAATCGTGACTAATTCAGCGCGGTGAGGATCTAAGCTGGTGGTTTCACAATCAAGGGAGACAAACTCTCCTTTCTGAGGAGCACCAAAGAGTGACTGATAGGGCGATCCCTTCAGCTTACAAGACCAAAACTTGCGTAATAACCAGTTCATCGAGTGTTTACCATTATGATCACGGTTTAGTCCCTTATTTGATAATGATAGCTAAGGAACTGTTTGAATTTTTTCACCACATGTAAGCTGTGCCGCAATATGTCTCGTTCCGTTCTATCGAGTTGTTTTAATTCAATGTTGTTTGAGCTGTGATCGAAAGAGAGCTGCTGAGATAAGCGTAATTTGAAAAATAGTTTTAACGCTTCACTGAGGTTATCTGCGGTTTCTGGTTCCAAAATACGTTTGACCCGCAGAGTTTTAATACGCTCGAAGGTATTCTTTTCATTGAGCCCATACTCTAAGGCCAGTGCTCGTATGCCATGGACGATAGGAAAAATGCCCCCCCGCTTTATATCCAGCCCTTCTTTGACTTTTTTGACGTTACCAAACAATGTTAAAGGAATAGAAAATTGAAGCGCTGGTCGAGTGAATTCTTGCAGCACCAACATTTTATTTTTCATTAAGTTCTGCAGATGGTCACTGACGCTCGTTAGCAGTTGTCGATTTCCAGCGACGGCATGAGCATCTGCCATGATGGCGATATCCATCACATGTTCTGGCCTTGCACCTTGTACCCATCGCTCAATCGTCTCTTTCCAATGTTGTTGCGATTTGACCCATTTAGGGTTGTTAACCATGACATCTCCAGGGCAAAGAGGGTAGCCAAGTTGTTGCAGCGTGTGGGTTAACTCGTTCATGATGGGTTGGCATTGATGCCACTCTAAACCATCTTTGATGATCAGCGCGTTATCTTGATCGGTTTTCAGTATTTGCTCCCCGCGTCCTTCTGATCCAAGAACAATCAAGCAGCAATGATCATGTAAGGCGGGTGGCACCACCAATTCGAATGCCTTTTCGATGATTTGTTCGTTGACCGCCGAAATGAGTTCCATGATAAACCGGGTGCGAATACCATTGCTTAGTAAGCTCTCAACCAGTTGTCGTTGACGGTTTGAAGCAAGCGCTAACTCCTCGATACTGGTTGAACGGGCGATACTCAACGTGAGTACATGAGAGTGTGTTGAAAATGCACTCAGAATTTGTGTCATGTCTAGCATGCCCACCGCTTCTTTTCCATCACACACCATGACTCGCTTCATTTTATTACGTGTCATTGAGATCATGGCGTTGAAGAGGAAATCACCATCGTCAATATGAACCACAGGAAAGGTCGCTATTTTACTGACGGCGGTATCTAATGGGTGATTGTCGAGCATGACAGCGTGCAACATATTGGTGCGGGTAACAATGGCGTAAGGGTGAGCGCTGGCATTGTCGATTAAGCGAATATCGTGGTCAGAAAGCCGAACCAGTGCCGAATCTAACCCTGCTTCTTTTAACTGTAGGGTGACCTCATTAAGTGGCTGTTCGGGCTCTAAGATCATTGGAGGGTGGTAAATAGAGCTGTCCACTTTGGTTAAAATAAACTCTGCGAGATTTTGCTGTTGCTGAGCTTCCTTGATAAGTACTTGGCGTTTTTTTAAGTTGTTATCAAAGTAAGCCGCAAATTGACCGTTCGCTTCATACAGTTCAGTGAAAATATCTTTTGGCAGTAAGTACGAGAGCGTGTCTTCTAAGGCGATGTATTGGTGGCGAGCGTTGCCCTCAAATAGAGCCCTGACATCAAACATGTCATCATTGGCGTAATGGGCGTAAACTTCAGAGGTGTCCGTTGAGCGTTCTTCGACTGCGCCTTTGATTAGGATGTTTAAATAGTCACAGGGCTGGTCTGGTTGTAAAATAATGTCTTTATTGCGGTAATAAGCGACATCAAGAGAGGAGCGTAATGTGTGTTGCTGCTCTTCTGTAAGTCGATCAAAAGGTGGGGATTGCATATTAAATTTGTCTGGCATCACCGTTCCTCTCAATTGATTACCCGCATTGTCAGTGTGACAAATTTCGCCAGTACCTCCAGACGACTTTGGTCTAATGCCATCGGAATGATTTTTCTAGGCGATACTTAAACCGGAAATCCATCAAGGCGCTTTCTTCCCTTTTTTATCTCTTAAGCAAGGTCCATAATGGCCTCGCTTGCTCAATTCCCTTTTGGAGTCTTTGATGTTAACCCCATCTCCTTTTGCCTGGATCTCCCAGTATTTTGTTGGTTTCTTTTTTGCTTACGGTGTTTATCTCCCGTTTTGGGCGCTTTGGTTTGAAGAACAAGGTGTCTCTGCAACCGATATTGGTGTGCTTGTTGGTGTCGGTTTTGCGACCCGTTGTGTTTCAAACTTGGTGATAACCCCTCGAATTCATAAAGCGGAACATCTTCTTCCTGCACTGCGTTGGCTGAGCTTAGCGGCATTTTTGTTTGTCGGTTTCCATTTCTTCACGGGAGGAAATTTTTGGCTAATGGCACTGGCGACGGTACTGTTTAATCTATGTTGTGGACCCATAGTGCCGTTGTCGGATGCCCTTGCTAATTATTATGCTCGGTTAAAAAGGTTGGATTACGGACGAACCCGTTTATGGGGTTCGATTGCTTTCATTGCAGGTTCTACCGTCGTGGGTTATCTGGTGTCCTTGTATGGCACGGATATGATTCTTTATACCGCGTTGGCAGGGGTACTTTTCTCATTGATCATTTCAATGAGGAACATTTCGGTCATGCCGGAAACCCAAAATAAGCAAATAACCGAGCGACCAAAAGTCTCTCAACTTTTACGAGAGTGGCCAGTGATTAAGTTCTTAACATTGATTGCGCTGATTCAGGGAAGCCACGCTGCTTATTACAGTTTCAGTGCCATTTACTGGCGTGATGCGGGCTACTCGGCGGATATCATTGGTTATTTATGGAGTTTGGGCGTTGTTGCTGAGGTGATGGTGTTCGCTTTCAGTAAGCGCTTTTTCTCTGGTTGGACACTGCGATCTCTATTTGTGATGGCGGCCATTGGTGTCATGGTGCGTTGGGGAATCACAGCGTCAACTACCGAGATTTATGCGTTGGTTCTTGTGCAGCTTCTGCATGGGGTTACCTTTGCGGTCGCGCACATTGCAGCGATCCAATACATTCAGCAAGAAGAAGAGCATAAAATGGTGGCACTGCAAGCCTTGTATAATGCGATTCCTCTAGGGGCCGTTATCGCTCTTCTTACAACACTCAGTGGTTGGGGTTATGAGAATTGGGGAGCGGATGTTTTTTGGGCGATGGCTTTAATGGGAGGACTGGCGCTGTTTGTGAAAGTAGAACCTAGAGCGTCAATAATAACCGATGCGCAGAAAGCGGAGCCCAAAGCACAGAATTAGACTCAATTGATTGAGATTACGGCAGTTCCTTAGTTAAATGAGACCTCTCCTCCTTTTTATTAATGATAGGGCGAGAGGTTTTTTATTTTGTAACTGCTGCTTAGAAAAGGATGTCTAATGCAAGGATGGATCGTCATACCCGTGTCACTCGCGTACCTTGGCATTTTGTTTTTGGTCGCTTGGTATGGTGACCGCCAGTCT
>NZ_JBNGCJ010000268.1:0-4080 GCF_049974785.1 Vibrio genomosp. F10 str. 9ZD137 | reverse complement strand
GGCTGCTCAGACAGTCGCGTTCCCGCCGAGCGATTAACCGGATTGTATTCCGGCGAGTTATTTGTTCACCGAAATGTTGCCAACCAAGTTATTCATACCGATTTAAACTGCTTATCCGTTGTTCAATACGCTGTGGATGTTTTGAAAGTGAATCACATTATCGTTTGTGGTCATTATGGCTGTGGCGGTGTTAATGCCGCTATCGATAATCCTCAGCTTGGTCTCATCAACAACTGGCTACTGCATATTCGTGATTTGTACTTAAAGCACCGTAACTGGTTAGGTGAAATGCCCCAAGCCGCACGAGCAGATAAGCTGTGTGAAATTAATGTAGCAGAACAAGTGTATAACCTTGGGAACTCAACGGTATTACAAAGCGCTTGGGAACGAGGCCAGCATGTAGAAATTCATGGGGTGGTTTACGGCATCGGAGATGGAAAACTCTTGGATTTAGGCGTTAGATGCTATAGCCGAGAAACGCTTGAGGTGTCGTATCAAGCAGCAATGGCCAAGATACTCAACAATGGTCACAAAACAAACGGATAAATGAACAATGCTCATCAATAAAATGCTCACCAAATTAGGTGAGCATTTCTCGTTCTGATCAATTATTCCTGCGGAACAACCTTACCAATATACGGAAGGTGGCGATATTTCTGTGCGTAATCGATACCTACACCCACCACAAATTCATCTGGGATAGCAAAACCAATCCATTTAGCATCAACTTCAATTTCACGCTTTACTGGCTTGTCTAGTAACGTGCACACTTCGATTGAGTTTGGCTCGCGTAGCGACAAGATTTCAATCACTTTGCTTAGCGTATTTCCGGTATCAATGATGTCTTCAACGAGAAGAACATCTTTACCTTTAATATCATCATCCAGATCTTTCAAGATTCGAACATCGCGGCTACTTTCCATCGTATTGCCATAGCTAGACGCCGTCATAAAGTCGACCTGGTGCGTAATATCAATGGCACGAGCAAGATCAGCCATAAAAACGAATGATCCGCGCAACAAACCAACCATAACCAAGTTTTCACTGCCTTGGTAATGCTCGGTAATTTGCTTGCCTAGCTCTTTTACTCGTTTCTGAACTTCCAATTCAGAAATCATAGGTTCAACTGTATGTTTCATAGCATTCTCAATTAATCGGTGATGACAGAATGACAAAGCCTTTTGGCCCACATCAAACGCTAAATTTTGCCGCTATAGTACCACTCCTCTCTTTGTGAGTTAAATTTTTCATTCTTTCTCATTTATTAGAGGGTCTATAAAATTAAGCACATTGAATCTAATCACTATCCACATTATTGACTATTATATAAGCATAAATCATTGACCAACCTCATATGCACCATTACACTCATTGTGTTATTTAAATAACAAAAACAACATTAGAGCAAAGACTCTAAGTGCAACTTTGATAAATACAATACGTCAATTGGTAAGGAAAAAACGATATGGACTCTATAGCAAAAAGACCACGAACAAGGCTGTCTCCACAAAAGCGTAAATTACAACTAATGGAAATTGCATTAGAAGTATTTGCAAGGCGCGGAATTGGGCGTGGGGGGCATGCTGATATAGCAGAAATCGCGCAAGTCTCTGTCGCAACGGTCTTCAACTACTTCCCAACACGTGAAGATCTTGTCGATGATGTACTCAACTACGTAGTACGTCAGTTTTCAAACTTTTTAGCTGATCACATCGATTTAGATTTACACGCAAAAGATAACTTACGTAACGTTACCGGTGGAATGGTGAATCTTGTTATCCAAGATTGCCATTGGTTGAAAGTATGGTTTGAATGGAGTGCGTCAACCAGAGACGAAGTATGGCCTCTGTTTGTGTCATCCAATCGTACTAACCAAATGTTAGTCAAAAATATGTTCATCAATGCAATCAATCGTGATGAAGTGTGCAGTGACCACGATCCTGATCATCTCACTAATCTATTTCATGGCATCTGTTATTCATTATTTGTTCAATCAAACCGCCTCCAAAGTGAGGCTTCGATGGAACAACTCACCAACAGCTATTTAGATATGTTGTGTATTTACAACCACGACAACCAACAATAAGTTACGGCTAACCATAAAAAAACCGCTGAATCCATCAGCGGTTTTTTTATTATTTAAAGCGCTGATAGATTCAGCGCCTTAGTGTTATTTTCTTTTCACTGCTTTGGCATTTGGTAGGTCAGTAATCGTACCTTCAAACACTTCGGCTGCTAAACCAACTGATTCATGCAACGTTGGGTGAGCGTGAATCGTTAACGCGATATCTTCCGCATCACAACCCATCTCAATCGCTAGACCAATCTCGCCCAATAGTTCACCACCATTAGTACCAACGATAGCACCACCAATGACACGGTGAGTTTCTTTGTCGAAGATAAGCTTAGTTACACCATCTGCACAATCTGAAGCGATTGCACGACCCGATGCAGCCCAAGGGAATGATGCAGTTTCGAAGTTAAGACCTTCTTCTTTCGCTTCTTTCTCTGTTTTACCAACCCACGCGACTTCTGGCTCAGTGTACGCTATAGAAGGAATTACTTTAGGATCAAAGTAGTGCTTCTTACCTGAAATAACTTCAGCGGCCACATGCCCTTCATGCACACCTTTATGTGCAAGCATTGGTTGACCAACAATATCGCCTATCGCATGAATATGAGGAACGTTAGTGCGCATTTGCTTATCGACATTAATGAAACCACGTTCATCAACTTCAACACCCGCTTTCTCAGCATCCATCAACTGACCATTTGGTACACGACCGATAGCAACAAGAACGGCATCGTAACGTTCAGCTTCAGCTGGCGCTTTCTTGCCTTCCATTGAAACGTAAATGCCGTCTTCTTTTGCTTCAACAGCCGTTACTTTGGTCTGAAGCATTAAGTTAAATTTGTTTTTGATGCGCTTGGTGTAGACTTTAACAATGTCTTTATCAGCCGCAGGAATCAATTGATCGAACATCTCAACAACGTCAATCTTAGAGCCTAGAGAGTGATAAACCGTTGCCATTTCAAGACCGATGATGCCGCCACCCATGATAAGCAGTTTCTCTGGTACTTCTTTTAACTCTAGCGCATCCGTTGAATCCCAAATACGAGGATCATCATGCGGAATAAATGGCAGTTTAATTGGACGAGAACCTGCGGCAATGATGGCATTGTCAAAGTTCACCGTCTTCTTGCCGTCTTCGCCATCAACTTCGATAGAGTTAGGGCCAGTAAACTTACCGAAGCCATTCACTACCGTGACTTTACGCATCTTAGCCATACCACCAAGACCGCCAGTCAATTGGCTAATCACTTTTTCTTTCCACAAACGAATCTTATCAATGTCAGTTTGAGGCTCACCAAATACGATACCGTGCTCTGCAAGTGCTTTTGCTTCTTCGATAACTTTTGATACGTGAAGCAGTGCTTTTGATGGGATACAACCCACATTCAGACACACACCACCAAGAGTGCTGTAACGTTCAATAAGAACGGTTTCTAGACCTAAGTCTGCACAGCGGAATGCAGCCGAGTAACCAGCAGGACCTGCGCCAAGTACTACCACTTGGGCTTTAATTTCGTTGCTCATGTTGACCTCTTGTAGTCATAATCCCTAACAGGCTAAGTAGGTATTGATTTTAATTATTTAACATTGGTGCATTTAAACCATGATTTTCAGACCACAAACAGTTTACAGAGATGTTAATGATGTGAAAAGTAAATCAATTTAGCCTGTGAGCTAGACAACAATTCATTTTTTTCAGGCCGAGATTTATGCTCAAAACCTGTAATAAATTGTCATTAATTTGTAGCAAGAGCGACACTAAGGCCGCTCTTCTATTGTTATCGTTCTATAGTACCAAGCGACGGATGTCGGATAGAGCACCATTTAAGAAGGTAATAAAGCGAGCGCCTTCTGCACCATCGATCACTCGGTGATCGTATGACAGTGATAATGGCAACTGTAGGCGCGGTTTAAACTCTTTACCGTTCCATACTGGCTTCATTTCAGACTTAGATACGCCTAGGATACCGACTTCTGGCGCATTGACGATTGGCGTAAATGCCGTG
>NZ_JBNGCJ010000267.1:0-5545 GCF_049974785.1 Vibrio genomosp. F10 str. 9ZD137 | reverse complement strand
ACCGCTCTTCCGATCTGCGAAGTTCTTAATTTAATGAAGCAGTTAGCAACAAAACATCAAACGATGCTGGTTGTAACACATGAGATGCAGTTTGCAAAAGAAGTCGCTGACAGAGTGATCTTCATGGCAAATGGACATATTGTTGAGCAAGGTTCTCCACAGGATATTTTCGATAATCCACAGGATCCTCAACTCAGAAAGTTCCTTAATCAAGTTGGTCTTGATTAAAGATCTAACGCAGTGAACTAAAGATCCTTGAGATTTTATTTACACTACGTATAATCGGCCGACCGGAATTTAGGTAAACCCAATCATTGACTCTTTTTGTGACAGTGATTACAATTCCGCCTCTTTGTTGAGAGGCGTCGGTCGTTCTTTCTACTTATAGAGAGATACATTGTGCCCACGCCGGGTTAACAAGAACCTAAAACTACTGATCAGTAAAGGTATTTAAAATGAAACGCACTTTTCAACCTACAGTTCTAAAGCGCAAGCGTACTCACGGCTTCCGTGCACGCATGGCGACTAAGAACGGTCGTGCAACAATCAATGCACGTCGTGCTAAAGGCCGTAAGCGTCTTTCTAAGTAATCTTTGATTATTTTGAATAAGCTAGCCTTCTGTCGGGAGTTACGTTTGTTAACTCCCGAACACTATCAAAACGTTTTCCAGCAAGCTCATCGTGCTGGTTCTCCTCATTTCACCATCATTGCTCGTAATAATTCACTTTCTCATCCTCGTCTAGGTTTGGCCGTTCCAAAAAAGCAAATCAAAACTGCGGTTGGAAGAAATCGTTTTAAACGTCTCGCCCGTGAAAGCTTTCGTAACAGTCAACATCAACTTCCTAACAAAGATTTTGTTGTCATCGCTAAAAAGAGCGCGCAAGATTTAAGCAATGAAGAAATATTCAAGCTATTCGATAAATTATGGCTTCGCCTGTCTCGCCCTTCGCGTGGATAGCGCTAATACCCATCTATTTTTATAGATGGTTTATTAGCCCACTCATCGGCCCACGCTGCCGATTTACTCCAACCTGTTCTTTATATGCGATAGAAGCGTTGAAAGCTCACGGTTTTGTAAAAGGGTGTTGGTTATCAGGCAAACGTCTATTAAAATGCCACCCTATGAATGAAGGGGGTTTTGACCCCGTTCCACCAGTCCAAAAACAAGACAGAGATTAATAACGATGGATTCTCAACGTAATATCCTGCTAATTGCTTTGGCTTTGGTTTCTTTTTTACTATACCAACAATGGCAAGTAGCAAAGGCTCCAGCTCCACAAACAGTTGAACAGGCACAATCTAACGGCTCACTACCGGCACCATCTTTTGCTGATGACCTCGATCCTGCTCCTGGTCAATCGTCTGCGTCAGCACAAACAATTACAGTGACTACGGATGTCCTAACTCTGTCTATCGACACGGTTGGTGGTGATGTTATTGCTGCGGACTTAAATCAATACGACGAAGAGTATGATTCTGAAGAATCGTTTGTTTTACTGAGAAATACTCAAGGGCATCAATTTATTGCGCAAAGTGGCTTAGTCGGTCCTCAAGGCATCGATTTAAGCAGCTCAAATCGCCCTAACTACCAAGTTTCAGCAGACAGCTTTACTTTAGCTGATGGCCAAGATGAACTGCGTATTCCAATGACGTTCCAAGCGAATGGCATTGATTACGTTAAAACGTTTATTCTTAAGCGCGGCAGTTATGCTATTGATGTGACTTTTGATGTTGCTAACAACTCTGGCAACAATGCCACTGTTGGTATGTACGCTCACTTACGTCAAACCGTTCTAGATGACGGCGGTAGCTTAACAATGCCAACTTATCGTGGCGGTGCGTACTCAACTGAAGATACTCGCTATAAAAAGTACAGCTTTAGTGACATGCAAGATCGCAACCTATCTATCAACCTACCTAACGGTCAAGGTTGGGCGGCGATGATTCAACACTACTTTGCGACGGCGTGGATTCCTCGTGATGAACCAGGCACCAGCTTATACACTCGTGTGATTGGTAACCTGGCTGATATTGGTGTTCGTATGCCAAACAAAACCATCGCTACAGGCGAAAGCACACAGTTTGAAAGCACGCTATGGGTTGGTCCAAAACTTCAAGATCAAATGGCGGAAGTTGCACCAAGCTTAGATCTCGTTGTGGATTACGGTTGGTTATGGTTCATTGCTAAACCACTTCATACATTGCTTTCGTTCATCCAAGGTCTGGTTGTTAACTGGGGTCTGGCCATCATCTGTCTAACCTTCATTGTTCGTGGTGCTATGTACCCACTGACAAAAGCTCAGTACACATCAATGGCAAAAATGCGCATGCTTCAACCTAAGTTGACAGCGATGCGTGAGCGTATTGGCGACGACCGCCAGCGTATGAGCCAAGAAATGATGGAATTGTATAAGAAAGAGAAAGTAAACCCACTCGGTGGCTGTTTACCTATCATCTTACAAATGCCAATCTTCATTTCACTGTATTGGGCCCTGATGGAGTCTGTTGAATTACGTCACTCGCCATTCTTTGGTTGGATTAATGACTTATCAGCACAAGACCCTTACTACATCTTGCCACTTCTGATGGGCGCTTCAATGTTCCTTATTCAGAAAATGAGCCCAACGACTGTAACGGATCCAATGCAGCAGAAGATCATGACCTTTATGCCGGTTATGTTTACTTTCTTCTTCTTGTTCTTCCCTTCAGGTTTGGTTCTTTACTGGCTAGTATCGAACATCGTAACGCTTATCCAGCAAACGTTAATTTATCGTGCACTGGAAAAGAAAGGCTTACATTCTAAGTAAGACTTAATATAGAAAGAAAGGCGACCTTTTGGTCGCCTTTTTGTTTTTCGCTGATTACAATTGCGTTAATGACTATCAATTTCATCGAACAAGCGATTTGGCAAAATTATGACTACAGATACGATTGTTGCTCAAGCAACAGCACCAGGCCGAGGCGGTGTTGGGATTATTCGTGTTTCAGGGCCTCTTGCAACACAGGTCGCCCTAGAAGTAACAGGTAAAGCTCTAAAGCCACGTTATGCCGAGTATCTCGCTTTTAAAGCAGAGAATGGCGCAGAGCTCGACCAAGGTATTGCCCTGTTTTTTCCAAACCCTCACTCCTTTACAGGTGAGGATGTTCTTGAACTGCAAGGTCATGGTGGACCTGTTGTGATGGATATGCTTATCAAACGGATATTGTTAATCCCTGGAGTACGCGCAGCAAAACCTGGGGAGTTTTCAGAACGAGCATTTTTGAATGACAAAATGGACTTAACGCAAGCTGAGGCAATAGCAGACCTCATCGACGCCAGTTCTGAAGAAGCGGCTAAATCGGCACTACAATCCCTTCAAGGTGAATTTTCAAATCGTATCAATACCTTAGTGGATTCTTTGATCCATTTACGAATCTATGTCGAAGCGGCCATCGATTTCCCAGAAGAAGAAATTGATTTTCTAGCTGACGGAAAAGTCTCCGCAGACCTACAAACCATCATTGATAATCTTGAAGCGGTACGTAAAGAAGCCAATCAAGGTGCACTCATGCGCGAAGGCATGAAAGTCGTGATTGCAGGTAGGCCCAACGCCGGAAAATCCAGCTTACTGAATGCTCTTTCGGGCAAAGAAAGCGCTATTGTGACTGAAATCGCTGGCACAACCCGTGATGTACTTCGCGAACACATTCATCTTGATGGTATGCCGCTGCACATCATCGACACAGCAGGGTTGCGAGATGCCTCTGACGAGGTTGAAAAAATTGGTATAGAGCGCGCTTGGGATGAAATAAAACAGGCCGACCGCGTGCTATTCATGGTCGATGGAACAACAACAGACGCCACTGATCCTTCGGATATTTGGCCTGATTTTGTCGATAAGCTGCCAGAAGATCTTGGTATAACGGTGATTAGAAACAAAGCCGATCAAACACAAGAAGATTTGGGGATTTGTCACGTCAATTCACCGACCTTGATCCGCCTATCAGCCAAAACAGGTCAAGGCGTTGATGCCCTGCGTACACACCTAAAAGAGTGCATGGGATTCTCTGGCGGCCATGAAGGAGGCTTCATGGCTCGTAGACGTCATTTAGAGGCGCTTAACCATGCCGCGCAACACTTGAATATCGGTCAGCAACAGCTTGAAGGGTACATGGCTGGTGAAATATTGGCTGAGGAGTTAAGGCTGACACAGCAATATCTCAACGAAATCACCGGGGAATTTAGCTCTGATGATTTGCTCGGACAGATTTTCTCTTCATTTTGTATTGGGAAATAACAGCTTAGGTAAATAATGGCTTTGGTCAACAAGCACCTACGTAGTACTTAACAAGGAAAAGCGTCAATGATTCATATAATTACAGGCAGTACATTAGGTGGGACAGAGTATGTAGGGGACCACATCAGTGACCAACTAACAGCAAATGGAATAGAGGTTACGGTTCACAATCAGCCTTCTTTAGAGGCGATACCAGCATCCGGAACTTGGCTGATAGTGACCTCAACACATGGTGCGGGTGACTATCCTGACAATATTCAGCCTTTTATCCACGCGCTACAATCCACTCCACCAAAGATGGTTGATGTTCGTTACTCCGTCATTGCGATCGGGGACTCAAGCTATGATACCTTCTGCAATGCAGGCAAACATGCCGATGAATTACTGGCAGATATAGGGGCAACTCGCTTATCAAACTGCTTACTAATTGATGTTCTCAACACGCCAGTTCCTGAAGATGAAGTGGATATTTGGCTCTCTTTGCATCAAGATCAACTTAAATAAACAAGATAAAATGAAGAAAAGTGACCGTCATGGTCACTTTTTTTTGCTTCGAATATGATCTGTGCATAACTTAATGAAGAAAAAAACAGACTGTTCGAACAAAAAACAGTCAAATCATCTGTGGATAAATCATAGGATATACCGTTATGATCCTATAGTTATCCCAATAACAACTTTATAGCCTCCGCCCCCCTGTGTATAAGCACTGTTTTTGATCCCAACCAATCCTCATCTTGATCAAGGTTAGATCACAACAATTGATCCATAAAAAACGCATGATCTTGTTGATCATTTTTAACTTATCCACAGAAAATGACTTCCTTAATAATAGATCTAGTAAAAGATCTCTATAAAGATCTTATATATATTAAGAGATCGATTAAAAATGAAAAATTGATAATTTCGTTTTTCTATTCCATTAAAAAAGGTAGAATGTCGCTCTTTTATCTCTCCATAATTTCGCTTGATTACTTAAGGTTTACACATGCTTTACCATGAAAGATTTGATGTCATCGTTGTTGGTGGTGGTCACGCTGGAACAGAAGCTGCCCTTGCCGCAGCACGTACTGGACAAAACACACTTCTGCTAACACACAACATTGATACCTTAGGAGCAATGTCATGTAATCCTGCCATCGGTGGTATTGGCAAAGGTCATTTAGTCAAAGAAGTCGATGCGATGGGTGGCTTAATGGCCAAAGCGATTGATCATGCGGGTATACAATTTAGAACTCTGAACGCATCAAAAGGAGATCGGAAGAGC
>NZ_JBNGCJ010000266.1:0-8769 GCF_049974785.1 Vibrio genomosp. F10 str. 9ZD137 | reverse complement strand
CGTAACCATCACAGCGTAAGTCATGGAAACGACGAATCGCTTCTCGTTCACCTTCTGCGGTGTGGTGACCTTGTGCGGTAATCAAAAACTTGTTGTGTGAATCCAGTTCTGCTTGTACCTGATTCATCATCTCTCCAAAGAAGCCACCGGTGTAATAGGTCACCAGTAAGCCCATCATGTTCGAAGAGGATGTTGCCAATGAACGCGCTATTGCACTGGGTCTGTAGTTCAGTTCCGCCATTGCACGTTCAACTTTCATTTTTGTTTCTTCGCGAAACTTGCCTTCCCCATTAATAATTCGCGATACCGTGGAACGATTGACGCCCGCCAGCTCTGCTACATCTTTAATTCTAGCCATAATTGCGTTGAGTTCTCATAGGTTTAAAAAGCATAAAGTGACAGCCAGTCATGCGAAAAGTGATCTAGGGGGATCGCCACTGGCTGCCTTAATCATACACAGTCTTTATGATGCATAAAATCTAACTCAGAATAATCCGTGATTTTTATACCACGGGTAAGCAACCTCTCTTTTAAGCGAGGATCGGTTAGGATGGTTAATTCCTTGTGTCTAGGCTCTCGGTAACTGCTGACTTGCTCTAATGCATCATCAACAATCGCTGGGTGACACATCACTTCTACTAAATCATAGGTCCCTTTCAAGCTTAATAGGTGAACAATGAGTGTGTCGAGATCGACCTGATTTCCATAAAATTTATCGGTAAAAAGGTAGCGACAACCGTCTATGTCGATACCCGCACCTCCAAAACTACGAACAGGAACGCCATAAAGCTTGGCAATTTTCTCCACAACAGGGCCAATTTGAGGATGGCTATGCGCATGGTGGTGGCTATCAATGTGGCTCAATGAAAGCCCCATTGATAGAAAGTATTCCACCTGTGCTACCACTTCATCATGCACGGCACTTGTCTCGAAATCTTGTTTATCCCAAAACGTGTCCAAACCAGGAAAGTGGCCTCCCTCGCCATAAAGGCAAGTATGATTGGTTAATGGGGCGCCCATTGTAAATCTTAGGTGTAACCCCACTTTTAAGTTCGGGTATTCTCGCGATAAAGTCAGTGCATGCTCCTCCGATGCAACACCAACCATCATGGTTGTTGAATTAACGACACCATTTCGATGAGATTCCACAATGCCGTGGTTGACGCCTTCCGTCAGCCCAAAATCATCAGCATTAAATATAACTTTCATATTCCCCCCCGAGAAAAACGACATTCACTTACCCCAGTGTATTTTTCTTAGCCAGTTTATTTGTTTTGACCAGATGACTCTTACTTAAACTGAGGAAGATAATCTGAATTTTCCTTTAAGATATCATTCAAAAGCGCTTTGGCTCTAGTAATATCAGGTACTAACGGATTCGCTGCTAACGCCATTAACGCTTGATTTTTATCACCATGAACGGCTGCTTCGATCGCCAGTTGCTCGTACGCTTTAACTTGGTGTAGTAAGCCACTAATTTTAGGAGAAAGATTGCCCACCGCTAAAGGTTTCGCTCCCCAACTTCCAACGACAGCACTACACTCAATGACAGCATCATGCGGTAACGTACTGATTGCTCCATTGTTCAATACATTGACAACGTGAATACCGTTTTTGTTATTGTAAATGGCATCGACAAGGTTGAGTGAAGCGTCCGAATAATAAGCCCCCCCCCGCTCTTCAAGCTGCTTGGGTTTCTCAGCCAAGCTTTCATCTTGATAAAGCTCAAACAACGCTTTTTCCGTGGCCATCACCTGCTCTGCACGAGTGCCTTGCTCTTTAGAGCTCTGTTTCTCTTCTGCTAGCATGGCATCGGTTTGATAGAAGTAACGATGGTAAGGGCAAGGTATCGCGCCAAGTGCCTCAAGAAAATCAGGGTCCCAAGGTTCTTCGAAGATGTTCGTCATACTAAAGTTTGCGCCATCACCCACTTTTTGCAAAACAGTTGCAGTGATGTCTTCGCCTTTAAGCCATGCTTTATTTACCCAAACAAGATGGTTCAAACCTGCAAACTCCAATTGCAATTCGCTAGGCTCACATTCCATCATTTCTGCAATCATCATCTGCATTGAAACAGGGACATTACATAAACCAATACTTTTGACTTTACTGTATTTGGCAATGGCTTCCGTTACCAACCCTGCTGGATTGGTAAAATTGAGCATCCATGCATTGGGTGCTAACTCTTCGATGTCTTTACAAATATCCAGAATGACAGGAATGGTACGCAGCGCTTTAGCGAATCCGCCTGGGCCCGTTGTTTCTTGCCCAATCACATCATACTTTAATGGAATGCGTTCATCACTGGCTCTGGCGTTTAGGCCACCAACTCGGAACTGAGTCATAACGAAATCAGCCCCTTTGATCGCTTCTCTACGGTCAAATCCAGCTTTTATTACTATGTCGGCGTTAACCTTTGCCACCATTCTTTTTGATAAAGATTCAATGATTTCTAGCTTCTCTTTACCTGCTTCAATATCAAAAAAATGGATTTCTTTTACAGGCAAAAATTCCAGCCTTTTCAATACACCTTCAACCAACTCGGGCGTATAGCTACTGCCGCCACCGATGATTGCAAGTTTTAATGATCCCTTAGCCATGATTGTTCCTTACTTAGCGATTAATTTATGCAATGCGACCATTTCTGTCGCCATTTCTTGGGCCAGAATGGTGGTCATCAGATGATCTTGAGCGTGAACCATCACCAACGTCATCGCAACTTTGCCTTCCCCTTGATCCTGTTCAATCAACTGGGTTTGCGTTAAGTGCGCTCTGTTCAAACACTCTTTGGCTTGAAGCAATGTTTTTTCTGCTCCTTCAAAGTCATTCTCTCTTGATAAACGCAGCGCTTCATAGCAGAGGCTTCTTGCCTCGCCTGCGTTACAGATAATTTCCATTACTACTAATTCTTGATCCACGATTCTCTCCCAAATGTAAAAGTTGGCTACCGTCATGCCTAAGTCATCCGGTAGCCCAATATTGTTTATGCCGTTGCCGCTTTACCGACTTTCGGTGACGAGGTTTTACTTTCAGTCGCGGCCTCTTTTTCTTGCTCTAAGAGCTGTTTTTCAAACATTTTGAAAAATGGCAGGTAAAGGAACAAGTCAAGGATCAGCAGCCCGATAACAAGAAGAACAGGAGCGAATGTCCAACCAGACCCCCACGACGCACCGATAAGCGCTGGTGTTGTCCATGGTGTTGTCGCCACACCCATACCCACAAATCCAACATGCACTGCGAAGTACGCTATCGTTGCGTTGATAATTGGAGCGAAAACAAATGGAATGAATAGGATAGGATTCATAACAATCGGGCTACCAAAGATGACCGGTTCGTTGATCTGAAAGAAACCAGGAACAGCACTCATGCGACCGATACTTTTGAGGTGAGCAGAACGGCTGAATGACATCAGTATGACGAGGGCTAGAGTTGCACCTGAGCCACCAATGAAAATATAGAAATCCCAGAAAGGTTGAGTGAAGATGTTTTGTACTGGCTGATCGTTAACAAAGGCATCAATGTTCGCGCCAATATTGGTTAAGAAAATCGGAGACAATAGGCCAACAACAATCGCGGCACCATGAATTCCAGCAAACCATAGCAGTTGACAGACCAGCAAAGCACCGATGATTGCAGGAAGCGTATTAGATGCACTGATGAGAGGCTTAAACATGGCCATCACCGCATCGGGAATCAGCATGTCGAACTCTGCTTGGACAAACAGACTGAGTGGGTAAAGAGTGACGAAGATGGCTAATACGGGTAACAAGACTTCAAATGAACGAGCAATCGCTGGTGGAACCTGCTCTGGCATGCGTATGGTAATATTGTGCTTCTTCATAAAGCGGTAAAGCTCTACTGAGAAAAATGCACACATTACCGCAGTAAAAATACCCGTTCCGCCCATATGAGACATTGACAATGCCCCATCGGTTGCAGGAGCAGCAACCAGTAAAAAACTCATTAGTGACAACACTGCACTGGTGATGCCATCCATTTTGTAAGCTTTCGCCAAACTGTATGCCACGCCTAGAGACACAAATATTGTCATGATGCCCATCGACATATTGAACGGCATCATAATGACATCAAAGTTTTGTGTTGCAAAATCAAGCCAGACTCGGCCAAAAGCATTTTGTGTATCTTCACCAAAAGGAGGAAAGGCAAAGATTAAAATAAAACTGCCGACAATAATAAATGGCATTGCCACAATAAACCCATCTCGCATTGCTCTGACATGAGGCTGATTTCCAACCTTAGCGGCTAATGGCGCGATACGTTTTTCAACGAACCCTATTATCGCATCATAAAGCTTCATAGTATAAATCCTTATATATTTTGAACGAAAGAACCCGCACTATATTTTTTAATATAGTGTTAACTATTATGTTTTTAATTAGTGAGTCTATTTAGTCAATTAAACTTAAAGCTTGATCTAGGACTTCATCCCCCTTCATCATCCCGTAATCTTGTGGCGATATCGCGGCGATATTCTTCCCGTGCTCGGCGGCGATTTTGCTCAGCTCTTCCAACTGGAATCTCACTTGTGGGCCGAGTAAGCAAACATCATAATCTGCGATTACCTCATTGAAGGCGTTGACCGCTAGCGCTTCTATTTCGCACTCTATCCCTCTTTTAGCAGCGGCTTGTTCCATTTTTCTAACCAACATACTCGTTGACATACCTGCACTACAGCACAATAAAATCTTTTTCATTTCTTACTCCATTTTGATCACTTGTCAGTATGGCGAAACTGTATCAAAAAAAAACAACACACAAAAGCACAACCGGTTGCGTTAATGCAACCGGTTGTTCTATTCGTGAACAATCTCTCATATTTGTCGCTTAAAAATACACTGCATTATAGAAAAAAGCGGAGGAACCTTATTTGGACTATTCTGAATTAACTCTAGATAGGACGTTTATAAATATTCGTTTTCGATTATTTTTTAGCAGAGTAAGTAATAAAAAATGGAGATTAATATAATGGTTTAATTATCATTATATTAATCCGAGTATTTTCAGTTTTCGATAAATAGTATTTCTACTGACTCCTAATAACCTCGAGGTTTTACTCACATTGCCTTGTGTTGCTTGAAATGTTTCAAGCAACGTATGATCAAGCGTCGTCTTGAGGTCTTTCGCAGGAACCGCAAGCTTTTCAGTATTGTGCTTTACGTATCGCAGCAAATGTTCAGGTAAATGCTCTTCTGATAGCACATTCTCATCGCTTGCAAGCAACGTCGATACTTTCAATACGTTATCAAGCTCCCTGATATTTCCTGTCCAATTATGGTTAAGTAAAAGTCCCATCAGTTGTTCACAAATCGTTTGTGATCTTGGCGCATACTTACGATGAATCAACTCGATCAATGCACGCTTATCCTGCCGGTCGCGCAATGCTGGTAAGCTCAAGGTAAGTCCATTCAAACGATAATAGAGATCTTGCCGAAAATCACCCTGCTCTACCAAGGTTTCAACATCTTTGTGTGTCGCCGCAATGACCTGAATATCAACGTCATGGCTCTGAGTGGAACCAATAGGGACCACCACTTTCTCTTGCAGTACGTGTAACAAACGGCATTGTGCTTCTAGGGGCATGTCAGCTATTTCATCCAAAAATAGGATGCCTTTATCCGCTTGTCGAACTTTACCTACAAACCCTTTATTGTTAGCCCCTGTAAAAGCGCCTGCTACATGGCCAAAAAGCTCAGATTCAATGAGGTCTTTAGGTAATGCACCGCAATTTACTGTGACGAGTGGTCCGCGTTTTCGAGCACTTTGCTTATGCAGCAATTTTACGAACTCACTCTTTCCGACGCCTGTTTCTCCTAAAATCAGCAAGCTGATCCCTTTATCAACAATCTTGCTTGCTTGTTGCCATGCATGCTCTATTTGGCTATCTCCATGATGCAATTCACACGAGGCAGAGACAGTTCGTACATGGCGCTTTGGCGTTTCTAAATGCTGTTTTTCAAAAACTAATCCCGAAGAACAAGACGATGAATCCAGTATCTCGCCCAATGAATGGCCCACCACTGAAGGCTGGGCAAGAAGCTGTAATGCTACACCATTGCTCGCCAGCACTTGCCCCTCATCATCGGCAATCAAAATACCTTGCCAACCACTATGAAGTAACGACTGTTCGCACGCGAGATCAATTCGAATTGCTCCTTGGGGGATATGGTTCAACAAGTGATTTTCAACCCGTTGAATCATATTCTGAAGCAAAACCTGAGTGGAAATGTCATGCTGCTGCTGTTCGCTAGTGATGTCGAGAACACCGATCATATTTCCGAGGTGATCAAATAGCGGGCTCGCTGAGCAGCTAATAAACTGATGCTGTTTAATAAAATGTTGATTACCAATCACTGAAATCGGCTTCGCTTCAATAATCGCTGTGCCGATCGCATTCGTTCCTTTCAGTCTTTCAAGCCAGCACGCCCCACTTCCCAATGCAATGCTGGTGAGCTTTTCCTTAAAACGGGGCTGACCCCAACTAGAAAGAATAACGCCTTCCGGATCGGTTAAGATTAATCGGCTATCGGACCTGGCGAACATTTGGTTAAACAGAGGTAAAGCAAGTTGCTCCACAGCTTCGATTACGGTTTTTGTTTTGCGTCTTCGTTCACTGAGCAGCCGAGACGATAGGCGAATGTCTTCAGGTAATCGTCGCTGTTTTAAACCCGCATCGCTGCTTCGGTTCCATGAAGAGCTCAACCACTCTGGTTTTTCATTCGTTTGAAGTTGCATGTTAAAAACCCTTCATCAGTACTTAATCAACATATCCATATTCTGCTCTACGTAAGTGTTCCATTTTGTCACAGTTGACACGTACCAATATGGAACACTTGAACACACTCCAACTCGCCTCGTTGATGACATTCGCAATACAGACATTTATATAACGTTTTTGCAATCATAGTTTTACATATCATTAACAACAATATTTTATTTGTTGGCGTGTGATTTGCGTTTACTTGATGGCACAAAAAGAAAAGTACCCACATGTTTTAAACACAATCCATGAACATTCAACAGAAAATGAAGGAACGAATTATGATTTATGCGCAGCCTGGTGACCAAGGGTCTATCGTTAATTTTCACTCACACTATAACAACTACATTGGTGGAGAGTGGGTCGCGCCTGTGGAAGGACAGTACTTTGATAACAGCTCTCCAGTAAATGGGGAAAACTTCTGTAAAGTAGCCCGTTCTGGGGAAGCGGATATCAACTTAGCTCTCGATGCGGCGCATGCCGTTCGCCAAAGTTGGGCAACCACGAGTGTTACAGAGCGGTCCAATATTCTGCTAAAAATAGCAGACAGAATCGAAGAACATTTAGAGGAATTGGCGGTTGCAGAAACATGGGAAAATGGAAAACCAGTACGTGAAACCCTTGCCGCAGATTTGCCTCTTATTGTTGATCACTTCCGCTATTTTGCAGGGTGTATTCGCGCTCAAGAAGGGAGTGCAGCAGAACTTGATACCCACACAGCAAGCTATCACTTTCCAGAGCCGATTGGCGTTGTTGGACAGATAATACCTTGGAATTTCCCAATGCTTATGGCCGCTTGGAAGCTTGCACCAGCGCTCGCTGCGGGCTGTTGTGTGGTGTTAAAGCCCGCAGAACAAACCCCTGTCTCCATTCTGGTTTTGATGGAAAAAATTGGCGACTTAGTGCCTGCTGGTGTCATCAATATTGTTAATGGATTTGGTAGTGAAGCGGGTCAAGCATTAGCAACAAGTAACCGAGTCGCCAAACTTGCATTTACTGGTTCAACAGAAGTAGGGAACCACATATTAAAATGCGCTGCAGAAAGTCTTATCCCTTCAACGGTTGAGTTGGGTGGGAAATCACCAAACCTTTACTTTGCCGATATTTTTAACCATGAAGACAGCTATTTAGACAAATGTATTGAAGGTATGTTACTCGCGTTCTTCAACCAAGGTGAAGTCTGTACCTGTCCATCTCGTGTGCTTATTCACGAATCAATCTATGACAAATTCATCGCGAAGGTGATTGAACGTGCAAAATCGATTAAACAAGGGAACCCTTTAGATACCGACACTCAAGTTGGCGCGCAGGCCTCTAAAGAGCAGTTTGACAAGATTCTGAGTTACCTTGAAATTGGCAAGCAAGAAGGAGCAGAAGTCCTGGTTGGCGGAAAAGTGGCTCAGCAGCAGGATAACCTCGGGAACGGTTACTATATTCAACCAACGATGCTCAAAGGTCATAACAAAATGCGAGTGTTCCAAGAAGAGATTTTTGGCCCCGTCATTGCGATTACGACCTTTAAAGATGAAGCTGAAGCCCTAGAGGTTGCCAACGATACGGAATATGGCTTAGGTGCTGGTGTATGGACACGAGACGCGAATTTAGCTTATCGAATGGGTCGCAATATAGAAGCAGGCCGTATCTGGGTGAATTGTTATCATGCGTATCCTGCTCACGCTGCGTTTGGTGGCTACAAGAAATCGGGGATTGGTCGTGAAACTCACAAAATGATGCTCGACCATTACCAAAACACCAAAAACTTATTGATCAGCTACGATGTCAATCCTTTGGGGTTCTTCTAAGCCAACCTTAATAAGCATGTAAATCATCAAGTCGACGGCATAGAGATTCGATTATGCCAATGAAAAAAATCCCCCGTTATCTCTAACGGGGGATTTTTATAATCTATTTAACGATTTTATGTTTCGCTACTCAATTATGATTCGCTGCTTGGAGTGCGACGACCATGGCCACGTTCGCCACGGAAATTG
>NZ_JBNGCJ010000265.1:0-6807 GCF_049974785.1 Vibrio genomosp. F10 str. 9ZD137 | reverse complement strand
ACCGCTCTTCCGATCTTTCGGTATTAAAGCTGACGTTTCTTACATTTCTACTGGCGGTGGCGCTTTCCTTGAGTTTGTTGAAGGTAAAGTACTTCCAGCTGTAGCAATGCTTGAAGAGCGTGCTAAGAAGTAATTGATGAAAGCGGGAATAAAAATTTCCGCTTTTTTTATGTTTGTTTGATACAATGCGCGCGTTGTGAGCAAACGTTTGCAAGTTTTTAAACTTTAGTTTTTTAATCTTAAAACGATAGAATAAATAGGACTTTTTCCATGTCTAAGATCTTCGATTTTGTAAAACCTGGTGTAATTTCTGGCGATGACGTACAGAAAGTATTTGAAGTAGCAAAAGAAAACAAATTTGCTCTTCCTGCAGTAAACGTAGTCAATACTGATTCAATCAACGGTGTTCTAGAAGCAGCTGCTAAAGTTAAAGCTCCTGTTGTTGTTCAGTTCTCTAACGGCGGTGCTGGTTTCTTCGCTGGTAAAGGCGTGAAACTTGAAGGTCAAGGTGCACAAATCCTTGGTGCTGTAGCGGGTGCAAAATACGTACACGCTGTTGCTGCTTCTTACGGCGTTCCAGTTATCCTGCATACTGACCACGCGGCTAAGAAACTTCTTCCATGGATCGACGGTCTACTAGACGCTGGTGAAGAGTTCTTCGCACAAACGGGTAAGCCTCTATTCTCTTCTCACATGATTGACCTTTCTGAAGAGTCTCTAGAAGAGAACATCGAAACTTGTGCTAAATACCTAGCGCGCATGGCTAAAATGGACATGACGCTTGAGATTGAACTAGGTTGTACTGGTGGCGAAGAAGACGGTGTTGATAACACTGATATGGATGCATCTGAGCTATACACTTCTCCTGAAGATGTTGCATACGCTTACGAGATCCTAAACGCAGTTAGCCCACGTTTCACTATCGCTGCTTCTTTCGGCAACGTACACGGTGTTTACCAAGCAGGTAACGTAGTGCTTACTCCAACTATCCTACGTGACTCTCAAGCATATTGTGCAGAGAAGTTCGGTATCGCACCTAACGCTCTAAACTTCGTATTCCACGGTGGTTCTGGTTCTTCTGAAGCTGAAATCCAAGAGTCTATCGGCTACGGTGTTATCAAAATGAACATCGACACTGATACACAGTGGGCAACGTGGGACGGTATCCGTACTTACTCAGCTGAAAACTTTGATTTCCTTCAAGGTCAAATCGGTAACCCAACTGGTGAAGCTGCGCCAAACAAGAAGTACTACGATCCACGCGTATGGCTACGTGCTGGTCAAGCTTCAATGGTTACTCGTTTAGAAAAAGCATTTTCTGACCTAAACGCAATCGACGTACTATAATTTAGTCTTCGATAACCGTTTTAAAAACCCGCTCTCTAGCGGGTTTTTTTATGCCCTAAATTCATTTCTAAGACGTGATTAAACCTAGCGAAACATTACATTTATGCGTAACCTGTAACAGGTTGTTATCAAAAGTGGTCTAGTAACGTAAGTTAACCAAACTCTTACTTTGCAATGCGCCATAAATAAGATATTGTGCCAAAAATTCGACGGCATTTGTAACGGTTTGTTTCTAAGGCTGCGGGTGTTAAATGTGTTTGGTTTAGATGTATTTTAAGAGGACTAAGATATGGCAGAGGGCTCACTGGAGATTGAAACTCCTTTGGTTGATGGGTTAACACATGCGGAAACGTGGTTAACGAATAATTCCGATTTATTTGTTCAATATGGTGTGAACATTATTTCCGCAGTACTTATTCTGTTTATCGGTAATATGATCGTTAAAGCAGTGGCGAATAGCGTTGCGAAGGTTTTAAAGAAAAAGGATATGGACAAGGCCGTTATTGAATTTATTCATGGTCTAGTTCGTTACCTGTTGTTTGTGATTGTTCTTATTGCAGCATTGGGCAGGTTGGGTGTTCAAACCGCTTCTGTTGTTGCTGTTATTGGTGCTGCGGGTCTAGCTGTGGGTCTTGCTCTGCAAGGTTCGCTGTCAAACTTTGCTGCAGGTGTACTGATTGTTGCATTCCGTCCGTTTAAGTCTGGCGACTACGTGGAGATTGGTGGGGTTGCTGGTTCAGTTGAATCTATTCAGATCTTCCAAACGGTATTAACAACGCCAGATAACAAAATGGTTGTTGTGCCAAATGGCGGTGTTATTGGTAGCCCAATCACTAACTATTCTCGTCATGATACTCGCCGTGTTGATCACGTGATTGGTGTGTCATACAGTGCCGATCTAAAGAAAACGGAACAAGTTATTCGCGAAACACTTGAAGCTGACCCTCGTTTAATTAAAGAGAAAGGTATTCAAATTGGTGTGAGCGCACTTGCTGATTCATCGGTTAATTTTGTCGTGCGACCTTGGTGTAAAACCGCCGATTATTGGGATGTTTACTTTGATACGCTTCAAGCGATAAAAATTGCTTTGGATGAAAATGATATCGAAATCCCATTCCCTCAAATGGACGTACACCTTAATAAAGTCGATTAATAAAAAGACATTTTTAGGTTGGGCCGAATAGCAACGGTCTGCCATAGCAAAAGCGAGTTCATCCAGCCCAGTATGTGAGATATATGGGTTGTATGAGACTCGCTTTTTTATTGTTGCTCGCTATAAGCTTCCAGACGTTAATATGATGAAATACAGGGCTGAGTGAATCTCAATGACAATAAGATAAGTCTAGGTAAAAGTTATGTCAGGTTATTGGTGAAATGGTAGCCAATGGTAAGGGATGGCCTATTATATAAGTGATAAAACTATAAGGTATTAAAGATGAAGATGTTACCTATTTTGACCTTAGTAACCAGTGGTTTGATGAGCTTAACTGCATTTGCTACTGCCCCTAATTTTCCTCATCTAGTGACGACGGGTTACGGGGAAGTTCAGGCAACCCCAGACATGGCAGAGTTTACGGTGAGAGTGGTTGAAACGACCATGACCGCAGAGCAAGCCAAACAATCTGTTGATACGGTGGTCGATGACTTTATTGCTCAGCTTAGCCAACATGGCGTGACAAGCGAAAGCATCAATAGCTCAAATTTGTATCTGACCCCTCAATATCATTACCCTAAAAAAGGCAAACCAGAGCTGGTGGGGTACCGTGCATCTCGTACTGTGACGGTAAAAGTGGATGATTTGACCAAGCTTAATCAATACCTGGATGTCGCCTTAAATGAAGGCATAAATCAGGTTGATGCTATTCGTCTAAAAGTTCGTGATGAAAGCAGATATCAACAACAAGCGCGACTTGCTGCAATAAAAGACGCCAATGCCAAAGCAAAGTCTTTAGCGCAAGGTTTTGAACAAGAGATAGGTGGCGTATGGCGCATAGACTACAACATGCCAAGTACTCAGCCTGTTCTTATGCGTTCAATGTCAATGGATGCAAAAGCGGAAAGTAACAGTTATCAAGACTCTACTCTAGTGATTCGAGATAGAGTGGATGTGATTTACAAGCTTGAGAATGAGTGAGTGGCTCAGTAACCACCAGCCTTGAAGAGGCGTGTTAAGGCTTTAAATCTAAGAATGATAGAAATAAAAAAGAGAGCCGAAGCTCTCTTTTTTAACATCAGAATCTAGTCAGTTCTTAAAGAACGTGAACAGAAGCTGTGTTAGTTGTACCTGAAGCAACCAATGCGCCAGAAACCATTAGTACGATGTCGCCTTTCTTACCAAGACCAGACTCTAGAGCAATAGTCTTACCGTTGATGTAGAAAGCGTCTGTGCTTTCGATTGAATCAACAAGAACTGGCTTAACACCTTTGGTCAGTACTAGCTGCGCTGCTGTTTTCTTGTTGGTAGTAAGAGCAAGAATGTTTGCTGTTGGGAAGTACTTACGTACTGAACGTGCAGACTTACCGCCTTCAGTTGCAACAACGATTAGAGGAGCAGCTAGCTTCTCTGCTGTGTCTACCGCACCTTTACATACTGCTTCAGTGATACGTAGACGTGGGCTGTCTAAACGAGAACCTAGCTCAGCTTTAAGAGCGCTGTCAGTACGGTTAGCGATTTGAGCCATGATAGTTACGGCTTCAACAGGGTACTTACCTTTGGCTGTTTCGCCAGAAAGCATGACAGCATCAGTACCATCCATGATAGCGTTCGCAACGTCACCCGCTTCAGCACGAGTTGGACGTGGGTTGCTGATCATTGAATCAAGCATTTGAGTTGCAGTGATAACCATCTTACGTGCGCGGTTACACTTCTCGATCATCATTTTTTGAGCGAAGATTACTTCTTCAGCTGGGATTTCAACACCTAGATCGCCACGAGCAACCATGATGCCGTCAGAAGCTTCAAGAATTGAATCGAAGTTATCAACACCTTCTTGGTTCTCAATTTTTGAGATGATGTGGATGCTTTCGCCGCCATTAGCGTTTAGAAGAGCACGGATTTCTTTAACATCTTCTTCTTTACGGATGAAAGAAGCAGCAACGAAATCAACGCCTTGCTCACAACCAAATTTAAGGTCAGCTTTGTCTTTTTCAGAAAGAGCTGGAAGTTGAACAGAAACGCCAGGAAGGTTAACACCTTTGTTTTCACCTAGAGCACCGTTGTTAAGAACTTTACACTTAACTTCAGTTTCAGACGTTGAGATCACTTCCATTTCGATAAGGCCGTCATCGACTAGAATAGTGTTACCAGCGGTTAGGTCTTTAGCAAAACCTAGGTAAGTAACAGCAACGATATCTTTATTACCTACAACTGAAGCGTCAGTTGTGAAAGTGAACTCTTGACCAGCTACTAGGTCAACGTCATTGCCGCCGTCTAGTTTGATCGTGCGGATTTCAGGACCTTTAGTGTCAAGAAGGATAGCAAGTTGCTCGCCTTTTGCTTCCATTACAGTGCGGAAGTTCGCAATACGAGTGCCGTGCTCTGCAAAGTCACCGTGTGAGAAGTTCAGGCGCATTACGTTCATGCCTGCATTCACTAGCTCAGTTAGTTTCTCAACAGATTCAGTTTTTGGGCCGATCGTACATACGATTTTGGTCTTTTTCATGGAAGATACTCTCCGGTAAGTAATATTTAAATTTGAAATTGGTTTGTCATTTTAATGTAGAACCTGCGTTTAGCATTTCTTATTAGCCAAAACTCATTGGTTTTTAAATAACTACATCAGTCTTGTAAGTCTTTCACTTGTTTTAGTCATTTTATGACCAAGTAAAAGCGCAAATATTGGGTTTTTATAGGACTCACCCCACTTGCTTGGGTAAGTTTGCAAACAAATAACGACTAATTCTGTAATTTATTTTCTTTTCGGGCGCAATTCTACCACCGAATCATTCCAATATCACGGTATAGAGTTGTCTTAGGACAAGGTTTTGGTATGAAATATTTATTTTTTAGATCGAAATAAATGGACGATTATCTTTCGTTTTGACTATAATTGGTTTCAGTTTGAAACTTTAAGTGGACTTTTTGATGTCGAAACGAAATACACAGCTTAGAAGGCACGCCATTTCAAACCTAATTATGGAGTTGGGAGAAGTCAGCGTAGAGGAATTATCCTGTAAGTTTACAACATCTGAAGTCACGATTAGAAAGGATCTGGCTGAACTTGAGAAAAATGGCCAGCTATTAAGACGCTATGGTGGTGCAATTGCACTACCCAAAGAAGTCGTCAATGAAGAGCTTGGCCCTAAAGTTTCGCCTCGAAAGATCAAACTTGCAACTGCCGCCGCGAATCTTATTCGAGATCATAATCGCATTGTGATTGACAGTGGCAGCACCACTGCTGCTCTTATACAGCAGTTGAATCATAAAAACGGATTAGTGGTGATGACCAACTCTTTAAATGTGGCGAATGCGCTGAATGATCTTGAAAGTGAGCCAACCTTATTAATGACCGGTGGCACTTGGGATACTCACTCAGAGTCCTTTCAAGGACAAGTTGCAGAGTCTGTGTTGCGCTCTTACGATTTTGATCAGCTATTTATTGGCGCCGATGGGATCGATCTTAGCCGAGGAACGACTACATTTAATGAGTTAGTCGGGTTAAGCAAGGTCATGGCTGAGGTGTCACGGGAAGTTGTGGTGATGGTTGAGTCTGAAAAACTGGGCCGAAAAATCCCCAATTTAGAATTGGGTTGGGAAAGTATCGATGTATTGGTGACCGATAGCGATCTTTCACCAGAACATTGTGCTGAGATTGAATTCAATAATGTGCGAGTCATTCTCGCTTAAAAATCTCACTTAAAAAGAATGTTAGAAAAGACAACGTCCCTATTTTATGGCTTTCGCTTGCCGCCTTGGGGATGAACACAATAAAAATATAATGGAGTAATACTATGTGTGGAATTGTAGGTGCCGTTGCGCAGCGTGATGTAGCCGAGATTTTAGTAGAGGGCCTTCGCCGTTTAGAATACCGAGGTTATGATTCAGCAGGTGTTGCTGTGGTTGATAGCGAATCTAACCTAACTCGTGTACGCCGCCTAGGTAAAGTACAAGAGTTAGCAGACGCAGTAGACGAGCAACATGTCATTGGTGGTACTGGTATTGCACATACTCGCTGGGCGACACACGGTGAGCCATCTGAAGCGAATGCACACCCTCACATGTCTGGTGATATTGCCGTTGTACACAATGGCATTATCGAAAACCACGAAGCACTGCGCGTTCTCTTGCAAGAGCGTGGCTACGTGTTTACTTCACAAACGGATACTGAAGTTATTGCTCACCTAGTTGAGTGGGAATTGCGCACATCAGACTCTTTGGTTGAAGCTCTCCAAAAAACAGCAAAACAATTAGACGGTGCATACGGCACGGTAGCTGTTGATCGTAAAGATCCTAGCCGTATT
>NZ_JBNGCJ010000264.1:0-4380 GCF_049974785.1 Vibrio genomosp. F10 str. 9ZD137 | reverse complement strand
CGCCTTACCTAATGCGGTATCTTCAAAAACCACACATTGTTCTGCCGCTAACCCTAAGTTTTCTGCTGCGAGTAAAAACGTGTCAGGATGCGGTTTGTGGTTAACGACATCGGTTGCCGATACGACACAATCCAGCTTAGGCAAAAGCCCGGCTTTATCTAACAACCTAAGGGCACTTTTGCGTTGACTTCCCGTACCCACAGCGAGCTTCTTTTTACCATGATATCGGAGCAATACCTCCACAGTACAAGAGATCACATCACCTTGTTCTGGAATATTAGCGAACGCGTCCATTTTGTACGCCGCGATTTTCAAAGCGTCGAGATTAAGCCCATGTTTTCGATTGATCTCAGCCACAATTTTATAGCTAGGCATGCCACCTAGGTTGTTCAACCACTCTCGGGTGAACGGGAAATCAAAGTGGATAGATGTTTTTTCCCAAGCATCAAGGTGTGCTGGCATCGTATCAATCAGCGTTCCATCCATATCAAAAATAAGACCTTGATACTTCTCTAAATCAATGTACATTCTCGTTAGCCCGTTTTTCGGTGTTATTCAGCCAAATCGTTAAGAAATCAGTATGCTCAAAATATCAAACAGTGTCACTCTCCAGGCTTGGGAAATTCAATTAACAGCAATTAGAGCTCAAGGTGCGGGTGGACAAAACGTCAACAAGGTTTCTTCTGCGATTCATTTGCACTTTGACATCAACCGCTCAACGCTACCTGATTTCTATAAAGAAAGACTGTTGGCACTCTCTGATAGCAGAATCACGAAAGACGGTGTAATTGTAATTAAAGCTCAATCCTACCGAACTCAAGAACAAAACAGAGAAGACGCGCTCAATCGGCTTGCACAACTCATACAAGCGGCGACCGTTGTCCAAAAAACAAGGCGTCAAACCAAACCAACAAGAGGCTCCAAAGAACGCAGACTGAAACGGAAAAACATTCAGTCACAAACCAAATCGTTGAGACAAAAGCCTAATCATTAGTAGTACTTATTCCATTTTTATACACTAAGCTGCTGATTAACTAATATTTAATTGGATCCATGTCATATTAAAAATTGAACAATGAATAAATCCTGACTACATTCATTATTATATCGGCGTGAATAATTTACCCATAGGCATTGACATGAATATCAAGCAAAAGTTGTACTCACTCGGCGTTGTTGCCGTCGTAGGTGTTCTTGCTTTGGTTGGAACCACCACCCATTTTGGCAATACGACATTTGAGCTGAATCAAGCGAGCTTGCTCGTCTCACAACTTGAAACTCGTCTTTTACATCTAAGACGAAACGAGAAGGACTTCTTGCTCCGCAAAGACGCCAAGTACCTCGATAAATTTAATGACAACATGTCGATCTTTTTGGACAAAGAATCCAAACTTTCAACACTACTGGTCTCGAATTCTTTTGCTTCAACAGAAAAACTTCGTGCCGACATTCTTGCCTATCAAAAGGGCTTTCAAAACTTAGTTCAAGCCTACAGCAAATTAGGCTTGAAAGAATCTGAGCAGTTGAGAGGTCGCTACAATACCAGTCTCGACACACTCAAAAGCCAAGTCAATAGCGATACCTTAGTGCGTCTTTTGGAATTCGATAAAAAACTGCTGATTGGCGAATGGGACGATGCATTGATCTCATCCGTAAGCGATTCCGCTTTTTTAGCTGATGCCAAGGCTCTACTAGCTCAGGAAATAGTGATTGGCGTGGCATATAACGTCGGTTTACTTGGTGAGACTCGCGCTCTATCTCATACAGTAGAAGAACAATTTAAAGCGTTTTCTTCCACGCTCGCCACCGAAGTAACCGAGCTTCAAAATCGGTTAACTCTGGTACAACAAGGCGTAACAGTGGGTGTGGTTCTGTTTATTGTGATTTTTATCTACCAGATTTCGCGATCTATTAATCTTCAGGTCTCTAAACTGTTGAGTGTCATTCAGGAAATTGCACGTTCAAACAATGTATCGATGCGTGCTGATTTGAAAGGTAATAATGAGCTTGTCTCTATCAGTACTTATTTCAATCGCCTTCTTGATAAGCTCGAAGTGTTGATTTCGGGCACACAAGGCAAAGCAGGCCAGCTATCGCAAACCACCAGTACAATGCATAATGAATTGGAAAATGTCATCACTCAATTCCACACGCAAGCTGATCACACAACCACGATGGCGACAGCAGTTCAAGAAATGGTTGCTACTATCAATGAAATATCAGAGAGCACGGCGGTTGCCGTTGAAGGGGTTCAGCAAGCGTCACTGAATGCGAAACATGGCCGAGAAGTAGTCAGTTCAACGGTGGATAATATCGGTTCACTTTCTAACATTTTGGGTGAAAGCCAGACTTCGATCTCTTCACTGAACGAACATGTAGAGAAAATTGGTGGTGCTGTCCATATCATTCAAGGTATTGCTGAGCAAACGAATCTATTGGCGTTGAATGCGGCGATAGAAGCCGCACGTGCTGGTGAGCAAGGTCGAGGCTTTGCTGTGGTTGCCGATGAGGTTCGCGCGCTGGCTAGCCGTACTCATCAATCCACTGAAGAGATAACCAAAGTCGTTGATGCCATTCAGAAGCAAATGTCCACGGTTGTCGTTAATATTGACCAATGTAACGATCAGGGGCAAGAAACCTTAACCGCATCGCAAACGCTGGATGAGAGCCTAGCTCAAATCATTACAGACATGGATAACATTCAATCAAACTCTGAACGTATTGCCTCTGCTATCGAAGAGCAAGGTATCGTAATGAACCAGGTCAGTGAATCCATCACCGAGCTTAATGCGATTTCAGACAGTAATATGCAGTCAGCGCAGCAATGCCTCACTGAGGTTGATACAGTTTCAGAACAGGCTCGAGATATGGACTTAGCCGTGGCTGAATTTAGGACAGAGTCAAAAGCCTAGTATCTAGGACCACCCGTTTTGATTACCTATAGGAGTCTCATTGAGGCTCCTTTTTTATAAACTCAGATAATGTGTCCGCTTTGGTTCATACTTAATGAATCACCTAAATCAATCATCGTGACGCATCGCTATGTAACTAATAGGCAAGAAATCATTTGTTAAGAGACCAATACTTAAGAAATCAATAGCTAAGAAGCCAATAGCTAAAAAACCAAAATAGGGGTGGAACCGAATTTGAAATGGATTGTGTGGCTGCTCGTCGTTTTTCCGGTGTTTCTTCTCGCCGCCATTTGGACGAGTCTCATCCCAATAAAGATGAATTGGTGGTTAGAAAACCTGCTGGCCTATCCTTTTCTATTCCTTGTCTATTACCTTCTATTGACCGTTTATGCCATCGTTTGCCGGCAAAAAATACTCGTCCTTGTCGCCATCATTCTATGTGCAGGGTTTTACTCACTAACACCAAAACACGTTAACCAAGGTGAAGTGTGCAGAACGGATAATCCAATCGAACTGTTGCAGTTTAACTTGTATTACAGCAACCCAGACGTTAACGCATTCATGAATTACCTTATTCAACACCCCGCCGATCTGGTTGTGTTGCAAGAGGTCTCTCCAGAGCAAGGAGAGCGATTTTACACCCTAGATGATATCTATCCTTATCGTTACGGCGGCCAACCAGCCGTTGGCTACCCATCAAGCCAGTTGATATTGAGTCAACATCCTTTAAAAGCGGTAACCGTCTTTCATACACCCGACGCGCAAAATATCCTTCATGGGGAATGGCAACTCACTCCGACTCAATCGATTCAAATCGTTACGGCCCACCCAACATCACCACGATCAAAAGAGCTGTGGTACCGTCGCAACGCCTTGATTCGAACCATTGAAACGGTTGTAGAGCAATACCCTTCGCCAGACACTTTGGTTATCGGCGACTTCAATTTGTCTTCGAAAGCACCATTATTCAACGAAATATTGCCTGGGTTTACGACTTTGCCTGTCGCTTCATGGCCTAATTTGATGGCTTCATGGCCCAATTGGACGGATTCGATTAGCGCAAATCAATGGTTTTCAACCCCTGCTTTTTCTATGATTGCTATCGACCATACTTGGCTCAAGTCTGATCAGTGGGCGCTGTGCTCGAGACAATCTATTGCTGAAATAAAGGGTTCTGACCATTTGCCAATACGCACAAAACTCGGCGTAAAATACTAGGGCGTAAAAAAAGTGAATCTCATTGACTGAGGTTCACTTTTATCATTACTTTTTATCTGTAACGGGCAGGTAAATAAGACCTAGAGACAGGCAGCTTCGCTTTTTTCTTTACAGTAATGCACAGCAACCGCTAACAGCTCAAGCGCCGTTTTGTTGGTTTCAGGTAAACTGGCATCGCTACTCGCCAGTGGGGTCACTCTTTGTCCCCATTTAATATGAGCGGCGCCCCAAGTTAAGCCCGCACCAAACG
>NZ_JBNGCJ010000263.1:0-8795 GCF_049974785.1 Vibrio genomosp. F10 str. 9ZD137 | reverse complement strand
ACCGCTCTTCCGATCTGATACGAGTAGTAGTAACCTCGTTGACCTGATGTCGAACCTAGAGCGAAGTAGCGGCTGGTGTTTCCTTCTAACGCTTCTTGAAAATAAGGACGCCATGCGAAATTTCGACCCACAAAGGTGCGTGACATATTCCAATTGCTCGCGGCAATGGTTGTGCCGTTTCGATCGATAAGATACGTGTCTGCCGCCTGAATCACAGAATTTACTTGTTCTAGGTATCGGTTAGTGACTTCAATTTGTGCACTGTTAGCCGGGGCAAGCAGTGCATCTCTCAGCTCTTGGTCTTTTGATAGTAACTGAGGAATATGGTCGTATTTATCTAACTTGGAGGTGATATATTCAGAAAATCGGTCCAGCTGTGTTTGGTGGACAGCGTAGATATCCTGTTTTTGTAGATCCCAAACCAGTTTCGTTCCAATCACGGTACAAAAAACAAAGATAATGATGAAACCAATATTTAAATGCTTAATGGTCAACCTGTTGCCCCTTCATCCGATACCTTTCTAGATTAAATGTTGGGTGGGAATTGGACGTAAAAAGTTGCGAAATATGTGTGATAAAACAGGAGCAAGATCTCTTTTTAGTACTTTTACCAAAAAATTAACGTGAGTCTCTTGAAAACTCATCCCTAGCCCCCACTTTTATTCTGAGGTGGTTTTCCAATGGTGGAAATTAAAGCAGTCAGTCACGAAATTAGACTTATGCATCGTCCTATCGTAATGAACGACTCGACAGTCTGGACTTCGCTCGATAGAATGCTGCGTCTAAAATTTTGTCTTGAGACTAATAGGAGATACCTTCGTTTTGTAGAGACAAGTGGGAACGATTTATCGTCGTCACTTTTAGCCACGAATAGTCAAGAAGATATCACTGATTAGTCCAATACTAGAGGTTTCTAGTATTGATGCTCAATTTAACTAAGCACGGCTTAACGTCGTATAAAGATGCAGTCAATCATAGATTATCTATGTTACTGGCTCACCAGCTCAGATACCTGAGCCATTTTTGAGGTTTAAAAATAATGCAAGTTACTGTTGAAACGCTAGAAGGCCTAGAGCGCCGTCTTAATATTACTGTTCCTGCTGCGAACATTGAAGATGCTGTTACTGCTGAACTGCGTAATATCGCTAAAAATCGTCGTTTCGATGGTTTTCGTAAAGGCAAAGTGCCTATGAAAATGGTAGCGAAAATGTACGGACAGGCAGTTCGTCAAGACGTACTAGGTGAAGTGATGCAGCGTCACTTTATCGAAGCTATCGTTAAAGAGAAGACAAATCCTGCTGGCGCACCTACTTTTGCTCCAGTAGAAAACAAAGCAGGCGAAGACCTAGTATTCACTGCTACTTTTGAAGTTTACCCAGAAGTTGAGTTGAAAGGTCTAGAGAGCATCACTGTTGAAAAACCTGCAGTTGAAGTTAAAGACGGCGACGTAGAAGAAATGATCGACACTCTACGTAAGCAGCAAGCAACTTGGGCTGAAGTGGATTCTGCAGCGGAAGAAGGCACTCGTGCAACGATCGATTTCGTTGGTTCTATCGATGGCGAAGAGTTTGAAGGCGGTAAAGCTGAAAACTTCCCTCTAGAAATGGGCGCTGGTCGTATGATTCCAGGTTTTGAAGATGGTATCACTGGTAAAACAGCCGGTACAGAATTTGAAATCGACGTGAACTTCCCAGAAGATTACCACGCTGAAAACCTAAAAGGTAAAGCAGCGAAATTTGCTATCAAAGTAAACAAAGTTGAAGCTCGTGAACTACCAGAAATCAACGATGAGTTTGTGGCTAAGTTTGGTGTTGCTGAAGGCGGTGTTGATGCACTTAAAGCGGAAGTTCGCAAGAACATGGAACGTGAGCTTAAGCAAGCAGTTAAGAACCGTATCAAAGAGCAAGCGATTGACGGCCTTGTTGAGCAAAACGACATCGACGTTCCTGTTGCTCTAATTGACCAAGAGATCGTTGGCCTACGTCAACAAGCGGCTCAACGCTTTGGCGGTAACCCAGAAGCGGCAGAGCAACTTCCACGTGAATTGTTCGAAGAGCAAGCTAAACGTCGCGTAGTGGTTGGTCTTCTTCTAGGTGAAGTGATCAAGTCTGAAGAGCTAAAAGCTGACGATGAAAAAGTGAAAGCTATCATCGAAGAAATGGCGACAGCATACGAAGATCCATCTGAAGTCGTTGCATACTACGAGCAGAACGAACAAATGATGAACAACATGCGCAACGTAGCTCTAGAAGAGCAAGCGATTGATGCCATCATTGCTAAAGCTCAGGTTACTGAAAAGGAAGTTGGCTTTAACGAGCTAATGAACCAACAGCAACCAGCTCAATAAGCAATATATTGTGTAGGTAGTTGACTAAACGTGAACTATTCTGCTAACAATGGTCCGTATGATACTTATCATCCGGACCATTTATTTTAGGGACATAAGAATATGAGCTACCAAGAACAAAATGCAATGTCACCGATTCTAAGCGCTTTAGTGCCAATGGTTGTTGAACAAACTTCCCGTGGCGAGCGTTCTTATGATATTTATTCACGCTTACTGAAAGAACGTATTATCTTTTTGACGGGTCAAGTGGAAGACCAAATGGCAAACCTTGTGGTTGCTCAACTGTTGTTCCTTGAATCAGAAAACCCAGACAAAGATATCTTTCTCTATATTAACTCGCCAGGTGGTAGTGTCACTGCGGGTATGTCGATCTACGACACGATGCAGTACATTAAGCCAAACGTCAGCACCGTATGTATGGGACAAGCATGTTCTATGGGTGCGTTCTTACTGGCAGGCGGTGCTCCGGGTAAGCGTCATGTATTGCCTAACTCTCGTGTGATGATTCACCAGCCATTAGGCGGCTTCCAAGGCCAAGCGTCTGATATCCAAATTCATGCGCAAGAAATTCTAACAATTAAGCAAAAGTTAAATAAATTGCTCGCTGAACATACCGGCCAACCGCTAGAAGTGGTTGAACGTGACACTGATCGTGATAACTTCATGTCAGCGGATCAAGCAGTAGAATACGGCTTAGTTGATTCTGTATTGACAAGAAATGCTGAGTGATTTAATCAAAATTGTTTCACGCATTTCGAGTAGATTTGATATACACTCAAACATAAAGAGTAAAGGCTAAGAGGTTAGCGAATGACAGATAAAAGCAAAGAGAGTGGTAGCAGTAAACTGCTTTACTGTTCTTTCTGTGGCAAAAGCCAGCACGAAGTTCGCAAGCTAATCGCAGGCCCTTCCGTTTACATCTGTGACGAATGTGTCGATTTATGTAACGACATTATTCGTGAAGAGATTAAGGATGTTCTTCCTAAGAAGCAATCTGAAGCGTTACCGACGCCGAGAGAGATTCGTGAACACCTTGATGATTATGTAATTGGCCAAGATTACGCGAAGAAAGTGCTAGCCGTGGCGGTATATAACCACTACAAGCGTTTACGTAACGGTGACACAACCAGCGAAGGTGTTGAGCTTGGTAAGAGTAATATCTTACTTATCGGCCCAACGGGTAGCGGTAAAACATTATTAGCAGAAACACTCGCTCGTTTCTTGGATGTGCCATTTACAATGGCAGATGCAACGACATTAACGGAAGCGGGTTATGTGGGTGAAGACGTAGAAAACATCATTCAAAAACTTCTGCAAAAATGTGATTATGATGTTGCTAAAGCGGAACGTGGCATCGTCTACATCGATGAAATTGATAAGATCTCTCGTAAAGCAGAGAACCCATCGATTACACGTGATGTTTCTGGTGAAGGTGTACAGCAAGCGTTGTTGAAGCTTGTTGAAGGTACCGTTGCTTCAGTGCCACCTCAAGGTGGTCGTAAGCACCCACAACAAGAATTCCTACAAGTTGATACTTCTAAGATCCTATTTATCTGTGGCGGCGCGTTCGCTGGATTGGATAAGGTCATAGAACAACGTGTTGAAACAGGCAGTGGTATTGGCTTTGGCGCAGATGTTCGCTCTAAAGACGAAACCAGAACCATCGGTGAGCTGTTTAAAAAAGTGGAACCAGAAGATTTGGTAAAATACGGTTTGATTCCGGAATTTATCGGTCGACTTCCTGTAACAACAACACTGACAGAGCTAGATGAAGAAGCATTGATTCAAATTCTATGTGAGCCAAAGAATGCACTAACTAAGCAGTATGGTGCGCTGTTTGACCTTGAAAATGTAGAATTGGAATTCCGAGAAGATGCACTTCGAGCGATTGCGAAAAAAGCAATGAACCGCAAAACGGGTGCTCGTGGTTTGCGTTCAATCTTAGAGGGTGTGCTTCTAGAAACGATGTACGAACTGCCATCAGTGAGCGATGTAAGTAAAGTGGTCATTGACGAAACCGTGATTAATGGAGAGTCTGAACCGCTGTTGATTTACAGCAACACAGACAATCAAGCGGCGGGCGCAGACTAACCCAACTAGGCATTTGTTTTAAAAGGAGGTAATCAATTACCTCCTTTTTTTATTCTGTTATTGAAACCACACCATTAGCCCCCATATAGTCATAAATAGTCATACGTTTAATGTTAAAGCGGAAGAGAGAATAATATGAACTTGGAGCGTTCCGAGCGTATCGAAATCCCCGTCCTACCTCTGCGAGATGTAGTTGTTTACCCTCACATGGTCATCCCGTTGTTTGTTGGTCGTGAAAAATCGATTAGTTGCTTAGAAGCGGCGATGGATAACAATAAACAAGTGTTATTGGTTGCCCAAAAACAAGCTGATAAAGACGAACCTGAGTTAGAGGACTTGTTTACTGTTGGTACTGTTGCCACAATTTTGCAACTTCTCAAACTCCCAGATGGTACCGTAAAAGTCCTCGTTGAAGGCCAACAGCGCGCTAAAATAACTGAATTTAAAGAAAACGAATTCTTCCTTGCCGAGGCACAATTCCTAGAAACTCCGGATCTTGATGAGAAAGAGCAGGAAGTGGTTGTGCGGAGTGCAATTAATCAATTTGAAGGATTCATCAAGCTGAATAAAAAAATCCCACCAGAAGTGCTAACTTCTTTAAATGGGATCGACGAAGCGGCTCGTCTGGCGGATACCATTGCCGCCCACATGCCACTAAAGCTTGATGATAAACAACAAGTTTTAGAGATTCTTGATGTTATTCAGCGTCTAGAATTCTTAATGGGCCAAATGGAATCAGAAATCGACATTCTTCAAGTCGAGAAGCGTATTCGTGGTCGCGTTAAAAAACAGATGGAAAAGTCTCAGCGCGAGTACTATCTGAACGAACAAATGAAAGCCATCCAAAAAGAATTGGGTGAAACAGAAGATGGTGTTGATGAATTCGAAGTTCTTAAAAAGAAAATTGAGGATTCAAAAATGCCTCAGGAAGCACGAGAAAAGACAGAACAAGAGCTGCAAAAGCTTAAAATGATGTCACCTATGTCTGCTGAGGCGACGGTTGTACGCAGTTATATTGATTGGATGGTAGGTGTGCCATGGACAAAGCGTTCGAAAGTTAAAAAGAACTTGGCGAAAGCCGAAGAAACGCTGAATGAAGATCATTATGGTTTAGAGCGTGTTAAAGAACGTATTTTGGAATATTTAGCGGTTCAAAATCGCATCAACAAGCTAAAAGGGCCTATTCTTTGTCTTGTTGGGCCTCCTGGTGTAGGTAAAACCTCTTTAGGGCGTTCAATTGCATCTGCTACAGGGCGTAAGTACACGCGTATGGCGCTTGGTGGTGTACGTGATGAAGCCGAGATCCGTGGTCACCGTCGAACGTATATTGGTTCATTACCGGGTAAACTCATCCAAAAAATGTCGAAAGTGGGCGTTAAAAACCCATTATTCCTATTGGATGAAATTGACAAAATGTCTTCAGACATGCGTGGTGATCCATCATCAGCACTGTTAGAAGTCTTGGATCCAGAGCAAAATAATGCTTTTAACGACCATTACCTAGAAGTTGACTATGACTTGTCGGATGTTATGTTCGTTGCCACTTCAAACTCAATGAATATTCCCGGCCCATTGCTCGACCGAATGGAAGTGATTCGCCTATCAGGTTACACCGAAGACGAAAAACTGAATATCGCTAAGCGACACTTGATTGATAAACAGATACAGCGTAATGGTTTAAAACCAAAAGAGATTACGATCGAAGACTCTGCAATCATCGGTATTATTCGTTACTACACGCGTGAAGCCGGTGTGCGTAGCCTAGAAAGAGAAATTTCAAAAATTTGTCGTAAAGCGGTTAAGAACATCCTACTGGATAAAGATCTTAAGTTTGTTGTTGTTACCATGGACAATCTCAAAGACTACTTAGGTGTCCAGCGCTGTGATTTTGGCAAAGCCGATGATAGCAATCGTGTTGGTCAAGTCACCGGTTTGGCGTGGACTGAAGTGGGTGGTGATTTGCTAACCATTGAAACGGAGTCTATGCCGGGTAAAGGTAAACTTACCCAAACAGGTTCGTTGGGCGATGTGATGCAAGAATCGATTCAGGCCGCGATGACTGTCGTTCGTGCCAGAGCCGAAAAGTTAGGCATCAATCCTGATTTCTATGAAAAGCGGGATATTCATGTACACGTGCCGGAAGGAGCTACCCCTAAAGATGGCCCTAGTGCTGGTATCGCAATGTGTACAGCTTTAGTGTCAAGCTTGACGGGTAATCCAGTTAAAGCCGAAGTGGCGATGACAGGCGAAATTACACTGCGTGGTGAGGTTTTACCGATCGGTGGTTTAAAAGAGAAACTTTTAGCCGCTCATCGAGGAGGCATTACTACGGTATTGATTCCCAAAGATAATGAACGCGATTTGGAAGAGATTCCGGACAATGTTATTGCTGATCTCAAGGTGATTCCGGTTCAATGGATTGACGAAGTTCTAACCGTAGCCCTTGAAAGAGACCCTTCAGGGGTTACGTTGAACGCAGAAAAGAGTGATGTGTAGCAAAAATAAGTAAAAGAACACGCTGATTAGCTTAAAAATGCTTGTCAGCGTTTTTTTTGGGCGCTAACGTTATCCACTAAGGCTAAAGCCTGTTGTATCAAGGCTTCGGCTAAATTCAAAAACGTAAATGGAACGAAAGCTACCTACACAATAATAACAGGTAGCGCAAAGGGGAATCACAGTGAATAAGACACAATTAGTAGAAAATATTGCAGAGAAAGCGGACCTTTCAAAAGCTTCGGCAGGTCGTGCATTAGATGCGTTTATTGAAGCAGTAGGCGGTACTCTACAATCTGGTGACCAGGTTGCATTAGTTGGCTTTGGCACTTTCAGCGTTCGTACTCGTGCAGCACGCACTGGACGTAACCCTAAAACGGGTGAAGAAATTCAAATTGCAGAAGCAAAAGTACCAGCATTTAAAGCGGGTAAAGCACTTAAAGATGCTTGTAACTAAGCTCTTGTAAGCTTAGCTTTTGCAAAGTTAGCTTCTGAAAATTTCAGCAGTAGCTTTCATAGAATATGATATTTATGCGCATCCTACTGATGCGCATTTCTTTTTCTGGTATCATCACGCAAATAATTTTTTACTTCGAAGTGTTACGCTTCGTCTTTAGAGAGCAATTAAATTATGATGGAACGGTTTCGCGAAGGCGTGAATGGCCCTTTTGTTAAAATAGTCCTTGGGCTAATTATCCTTTCATTTGTTTTTGCTGGTGTAGGTAGCTATATCATCGGCGGAAATGCAAACTCAGCAGCAAAAGTTGGTAACGCGGAAATCACAAGAGGTGATTTTGAACAAGCGTATCAAAATGAGCGTAATCGCATGCAATCACAGCTTGGTGATTACTTCTCAAACATGCTAGCTGACCCTGCCTATGTAGAATCTTTTCGTAAGTCAGTTTTAGACCGAATGGTGAATGACTTATTGCTTGAGCAGCACGCTGAATCTCTTGGATTACGCGTTAGCGATGCACAAATTAGAACGATGATTCTAGAAATGCCCCAGTTTCAAAGTAATGGTCAGTTTGACCAAGATATCTATCAGACGGGTTTACGACGTGCTGGTTTCTCAGCGGAGAGCTTTGCTCAATATCTGCGCCGAGACTTAACTCGTAATCAATTACTTACCGCGCTTCAAAATAGTGACTTTTCACTCGATGGTGAAGTCAACGCGCAAAGTGAATTGATCATGCAGACCAGAGACATCAGAACTATCAAGCTTTCTGTTGCTGATATGGCGCGTAATATTGAATTGACCGAAGCGGAAATTGAAGCTTTCTACGATGAGAATTCTGTTCGTTATACTCGCCCAGAACAAGTGAAAGTAGGTTATGTCGAGTTGTCTGCACAGCAGATAAAACAAAGTATTGAAGTCTCAGAGCCAGAACTCAAAAAGTACTACCAGGAGCACCTAGATAAGTACTCTACTGAAGAGCAGCGTAAAGTGAGTCATATCTTGGTTCAAGGTGAATTAGAAGCCGCTGAAAAGATACTTGCCGATCTAAAGTCAGGCGCTGATTTTGCTACTTTAGCTGAAGAGTTGTCACAGGACATTGGCAGTGCAGAAGAAGGTGGCTCACTCGGTTGGATAGAACGCGACGTGATGGATCCATCATTTGAAACGGCGGCTTTTGAACTTGCTAATGTTGGTGACATCTCTGAGGTGGTGACTTCTAATTTTGGCTATCACATCATTAAGCTTGATGAACTGAAAGATTCGGTTTCTCAGCCATTTGAAGCGGTTAAAGAAGACATATTGGCAGACCTTGTTGATCAAAAAGCAGTAGACGCTTTTTATGAGTTACAAAGCGAGTTTGAGCGAATTGCGTTTGAATATCCAGATTCTTTAGACGATGCTGCC
>NZ_JBNGCJ010000262.1:0-7715 GCF_049974785.1 Vibrio genomosp. F10 str. 9ZD137 | reverse complement strand
AATGATGACAAGAGAATTAGTGGCGGAAGTGACGCATGCCCGTAAATATCATCGCCATGCCGTGTTCGTCTGCTGCTGCGATAACTTCGTCATCACGCATAGAGCCGCCTGGTTGGATAACACACTTGATGCCAGCTTCTGCTGCCGCGTCGATACCGTCACGGAATGGGAAGAACGCGTCCGATGCCATTACACAACCTTCAACCTGTAGACCTTCGTCTGCCGCTTTGATGCCTGCGATTTTCGCAGAGTAAACGCGGCTCATTTGGCCAGCGCCGACACCAATTGTCATGTCGCCTTTCGAGTAAACGATAGCGTTAGATTTAACGTATTTCGCTACTTTCCAGCAGAATAGGGCATCTTTTAGCTCTTCAGCTGTAGGTTGGCGCTTAGAAACCACTTTAAGGTCATCTTCAGACACCATGCCTTGGTCGCGGTCTTGAACTAGCAAACCACCGTTAACGCGTTTAACGTCAAAGCCGGTTGTCTTCGTTGTCCACTCACCACACTCAAGTAGGCGAAGGTTTTTCTTAGCCGCTACGATTTCTACTGCTTCAGCAGAAACTGATGGTGCAATGATAACTTCAACGAATTGACGCTCTGTGATAGCCGTTGCTGTTGCAGCGTCTAGCTCACGGTTGAAAGCAATGATGCCGCCAAATGCAGACGTTGGGTCTGTTTTGAATGCACGGTCGTAAGCTTCTAGAATGTCTTCACCTAGTGCAACACCACATGGGTTAGCGTGCTTAACGATCACACAGGCTGGCTGGTCGAACTCTTTCACACACTCAAGTGCTGCGTCAGTGTCAGCGATGTTGTTGTAAGAAAGTGCTTTCCCTTGAATTTGACGAGCTGTAGAAACAGATGCTTCTTCAGGGTTTGCTTCAACGTAGAATGCTGCTGCTTGGTGGTTGTTCTCACCGTAGCGCATGTCTTGCTTTTTCTCGAACTGTTGGTTGAACGTGCGAGGGAATTTGCTTTCTTCATCAGCCTTCTTACCTTCTTCATCAAGTAAAGAGGCACCGTAAGATGGAACCATAGTGCCGAAGTAGTTAGCGATCATGCCGTCATAAGAAGCGGTGTGTTCGAATGCTGCGATAGCGAGGTCGAAGCGAGTCTCTAGTGTTAGAGATTTATCGTTCGCGTCCATTTCAGTGACAACGCGCTTGTAGTCGTGTGCGTTAACAACAATAGTGACGTCTTTGTGGTTTTTAGCAGCAGAGCGAACCATTGTTGGACCGCCGATGTCGATGTTCTCAACAGCGTCAGCAAGGGTACAACCTTCTTTAGCAACGGTTTCTGCGAATGGGTAGAGGTTTACAACAACCATATCGATAGGGTTGATACCGTGAGTTTCCATCACGTCATCATCTTGGCCACGACGACCTAGAACACCACCATGAACTTTTGGGTGCAGAGTCTTAACACGGCCATCCATCATTTCTGGGAAACCAGTGTAGTCAGATACTTCTGTAACAGAGATGCCTTTTTCAGCAAGCAGGCGAGCAGTGCCACCGGTAGATAAGATATCTACACCACGGTTAGCAAGAGCTTGTGCAAATTCAACGATACCAGTTTTGTCTGATACGCTGATGAGAGCGCGGCGAATTGGACGAGCGTTAGTCATGCTTCCATCTTCCTCAAATTCATGGGGTTAAAATAAAGATATTTGCCAAAAAAGAACTTGTTTCTATCTTCTTAGCGTGGATTATCTTAGATACCAGTAAGAGATAAAATATTGGCCAGTTTTGGTAAAGACCTTTTGGGGTCGTCTTATGATTAAGCAATAAGATAACCAACTCCAAATTTGATGGCGCAGATTCTAACTAATTTATTACAAAAAAGCTCGCGCAATCGTTTGGCATCTCAAAATTAATTATGAAAAGTGCTATTTCAGCCTGAAAAGTAACGATAAGGTTAATTGTGGAACGGACAAAGGAGTAGGGGGAAACATGTTTCAGATCGGTGAATTAGCTAAAAAATGCCAAGTAAGTACAGATACCTTGCGTTTCTATGAGAAAAATAGGCTCATAAAACCCGCGGGGAGAAGCGAGGCTGGTTATCGTCTATATAACGAAAATAACCAGCAACAGGTGAACTTTATTCTAAAGGCAAAGGAGTTAGGGCTCAGTTTGGATGAAATTAAAGAACTCCTAGACATTAAATTAGAGCCAACCGTGCACAGTTGTGCTGAAGTAAAATCGATTACCTCGGCAAAGTTAGCGCTTATCGATGATAAGATTCACGAACTTACCCATATCCGAGCAGCGCTTAAAAAAATGAATGATGCGTGTTGTGGGCATATTGATGATAATGCGAGCCACTGTTCGATATTGGGCGCATTAGCCAGTGAAAATACCAAGTGCCGTTAGTGGATAACTAGGAGGCTCTGAGAATCTTAACGTTTAGACTATTCTTCGTTGTTATTTTCGGCAAACTTGAGTGATAAATGGTGACTTGATCACGTCCGGTTTGCTTGGAGTAGTACATGGCTTTATCGGCTTCAATTAACAAGTCTCTTACTGTTGATTGAACGTGCTGTTTTTCTGTAATACCGATACTTACTGTCATATAAATAATATGTTCATCGACATGACAAGGGGTTTGCGAGATGGCTTCACGAATATTTTCGGCGATCTCATACGCTTCAATGGCACTTTTCCCTTTTATTAATATACAAAACTCTTCACCTCCAAGTCGGCCAATTTTACTGTTGGGTGGAAGGTTACTTTGGCATATTTTTGCTACTTGAACGATCGCATTATCGCCAGAGAGATGCCCTACCTTATCGTTTATCTCTTTGAAGTGATCGATGTCGACCATAAGGCATGATAGTGCCACCTCCGAAGACTGCATGGCTTGCTCTAACTCAATGAAGAACGCTCGTCGATTTAACGTGTTAGTTAGCTCATCTGTTTCAGAAAGGCGTTTAAGCTCAGTTTGGTATAGATACTCTTGGGTGATATCGTTTTGTTTCCAGATCACAACCCATTCACCATTTGGTGATTCTATTGGTGTGAGGTGTGCTTTGATCCAACGTTCTCCACTTTCCTCGAGTGTATCAAGCTCTTCTATTGATAGCTGCAACTGCTGACATGGGCTGATGGCGTACTGCAGGCTTTGTGTTGTTCTGGTTGAGATTGCGAGCGCTATCGCTTGTTGAAGTTGATCGGCAACCTGAGGTGGAACGAGATCGGATAGCCCTTTGGAGTGTGCGTGTTTGGAGTGAAAATCCTCAATGACCTCACCGGCTTGAGTGACGATACTGTGACGATCAGGTAGCTCTCTGAGGATCAGATAAAGCCATTCTTCTCGTTGCATATCAATCATATAGGCAGCCTGACTGTGAAGTTTATTGATCATTATATCGCCTAATTTATCCATGGCAATCGTAAACGCTCACACATTGATTAATCTTTGTAAGTTATTGTACTTATTTAGTTTGACTGGATTGCTATGAAGGGATGCTGTACGTGAACGATCAGAATATGACGTCGAACTGGGTTACTGCGGTAAGGTTGGTGGGTCGAGTTAAAGGACTTGGAGTTGTGTTGTCAGTCCCTATAACGAACCCTAAAAGTCAAAAACAAAAAAGGGCTAGCAATCATTGCTAACCCATATAGTTATAAAAAATAATCAGCAATTAGTTCATGCCGTATTTTTTAAGTTTTTTGCGAAGAGTTCCGCGGTTGATACCCATCATAGTTGCTGCACGAGTTTGGTTACCACGTGTGTACTGCATGATAGTATCGAGTAATGGCTGTTCAACTTCAGCTAGTACTAACTCATATAGTTCAGTGACTTCTTGGCCATTTAATTGCGCAAGATAGTTTTTAAGAGATGCTTTAACTGAATCACGCAGTGGTTTTTGCGCAATTTGATCTTGTGAAGTAACGGTAGTAACTGTTAAAGCTTCTGAAGTTATATTTTGTTCGAACATATTCGGTCTAGCTCTTCTCATTAATTATGATGCAACGTTATCAAAATAACCCTCTAATGCATCAAGTTGCAGCGGAGCTGCATCGATAGCATTGAAGGTACGGCGAAACTCACTTGCTTGTTCATGTGACTTTAAGTACCACCCGACATGCTTACGAGCAATTCGAGGGCCTAAAAACTCACCATAAAAATCATGGAGAGCGTTCACATGTCCAAGCAGTATGTCTTTTACTTCCTCTGAAGGAAGGGCAGGCATTGTGGTGCCGTTTTCCAAATAGTGTTGGATTTCCTGAAAAATCCATGGACGACCTTGTGCAGGGCGACCAATCATTAAAGCGTCCGCTCCAGTGTACTCTAGAACAAACTTTGCTTTCTCTGGGCTATCGATATCACCATTAGCAATGACCGGTATCGAGATCGCTTGTTTTGCCGCTTTAATGTGTTCATATTCTGCCTCGCCTTTGTACATACATGCCCGAGTTCTCCCATGGAGCGCTAGTGCTTGTATCCCGCAGTCTTCGGCTAATTTCGCTATATGGACACAGTTACGATTCTCTGTATCCCAGCCTGTCCGGGTTTTTAGTGTCACAGGAACATCTACAGCATTAACAACGGCGGTTAGAATCTCTTTAATGAGTTCTGGATGCTGTAGTAATGCTGATCCGGCAAGCTTCTTGTTCACTTTTTTTGCTGGACAACCCATATTGATATCGATGATTTGCGCACCGTTTTCAACATTAAACTGAGCAGCTTCTGCCATAAGCTGTGGATCTGCACCTGCAATTTGCACTGAGCGAATACCAGATTCACCTTCGTGCACCATGCGTTGCATAGACTTAGACGTTTTCCACAGTTTTGGGTTTGACGACATCATTTCACTGACGGCCATTCCCGCACCATAACGTAGGCATAACTCTCGAAAAGGTCTATCGGTTACTCCAGCCATAGGCGCAACAATTAGATTATTCTTGAGTTGATGATTTCCTAGTTTCAAAACGTCTTCACAGTTATACGGCAGCAAGGGCGCGCATTTTACGCATTTTTTTGCTGCGTGAAAAGACTAATATTTGAGCATTTACAAATTGTTTGTGTAAACTGTATAAATTTCAATCAATTAAGCGTAAAAAGTCTTTGTCAGGCGCGTTTTGAACCGGAAATACGGCACCATTCACTGATTTCTTTGATTGGATCGATGTGAAATTCGTCTTGGTAGTAAGTCGCGACATCTTCAGCTTGCGTGTCCAGCACGCCAGACATAGCTAAAGCACCATTAGGCTTAACTAGGCCCTTAATGATCGGTGAAAGCTCACGAAGAGGCGCAGCAAGAATATTGGCGACGACAACATCTGCGACAAAGCCTTCAGGTTGATCTTGAGGCAGGTAGACCTCAAGCTGATCTTCAACACCATTACGTTGGGCATTGTCTTTAGAAGCAACCAGCGCTTGTGGATCGATGTCGATACCGACTACTTTCTTCGCGCCTAGTTTGATGGCGGCAATGGCCAAAATCCCTGATCCACAACCAAAATCAATGACCGTCTTCCCGGTTAAATCTAGGCCTTCAAGCCATTCTAGGCATAAGGCTGTCGTTGGGTGTGTTCCTGTCCCAAAGGCAAGGCCGGGATCAAGCATAACGTTGACTGCTTTAGGATCGGGTACCTCTTTCCAGCTTGGGCAAATCCATAATCGCTCACCAAACTTCATTGGGTGGAAGTTATCCATCCACTCTCGCTCCCAGTCTTTATCTTCTAGCTGCTCAATTTTGTATGCGAATCCTTCGTCTAGCAGCTGACTCAATTTGATTTGCTTTAGAATGAACGTTGTATCGTCTTCAGCATCGAAGAGTGCGAGAACATCGATATCACCCCAAAGGCGGGTTTCCCCCGGTAATGGCTCAAAAATGGGGGTGTCGCGAGCATCTAAAAAAGTCACTGATAAAGCACCGGCTTCCTCCATTAGCATATCGCTAATGGCTTCGGCATTGTCTTTGGTTGCGTTAAGTTTGATTTGAATCCATGGCATGTGTATGTGCTCTTAGAAAGATGGAGATAGTGGAATGGCGCAGAGTTTAGCAGAAATTTGTCGGTTTTATAGCCATAAACAAAAATGCTCACCGAAGTGAGCATTTTAACTGTGCCAGCGATTTAGCTGTGCTTGGGGTAAATAACCAAGGTTATTTATCTTGAGCCAAGAGCAGAAGCTTATTGAAGGCCGAGCTTTTTCTCAAGATAGTGGATGTTTGCGCCACCATGTTGGAAGTTCTCGTCGTTCATGATCGACTCTTGCAGCGTTACGTTCACCTTAATACCTTCGATGATCATCTCGCTCAGCGCATTTTTCATGCGAGCAATGGCAACATCACGGTTCTCACCAAAGGTGATCAGTTTACCAATCATTGAATCGTAATGAGGCGGCACCGTGTAACCTGTGTAAATATGCGATTCCCAACGAACACCCATACCACCTGGAGCATGGAAGCGTGTGATCTTACCTGGTGAAGGTAGGAAACGCTCAGGATCTTCAGCATTGATACGGCACTCGATAGCGTGACCACGAAGCTTAATATCATCTTGAGTAAATGACAGAGGCTGCCCAGCTGCAACGCGAAGTTGCTCTTTGATCAGATCAACACCAGTCACCATCTCTGTTACTGGGTGCTCAACTTGAATACGCGTGTTCATTTCGATGAAATAGAACTCCCCGTTTTCGTATAGAAATTCGAACGTACCAGCGCCGCGGTAACCGATTTCAAGACATGCTCGTGTACAACGTTCACCAATGTACTTACGCATTTCTTCTGTAATACCTGGAGCAGGGGCTTCTTCAACGACTTTCTGGTGACGACGTTGCATTGAACAGTCACGCTCGCCGAGGTGAATAGCGCCACCTTGACCATCAGCAATAATCTGAACTTCAACGTGACGAGGGTTTTCTAGGAATTTCTCCATATAAACCACATCGTTATTGAAACACGCTTTCGCTTCTGCACGAGTCATTGCAATCGCTTCTACAAGTTCAGCGTCACTTCGTACCACTCGCATACCGCGACCACCACCGCCGCCAGAGGCTTTGATGATGACTGGGAAACCAATGCGTTTTGCGTGTGCTTTGTTCTTTGCATCATCATCATCCAATGGACCATCCGAGCCTGGAACACAAGGAACGCCTGCTTTTTTCATTGCGGTGATAGCAGAAACTTTGTCACCCATGATGCGAATCGTTTCCGCTTTAGGACCAACAAAGATGAATCCGCTTCGCTCAACTTGCTCAGCAAAATCAGCGTTCTCAGATAAGAAACCGTAGCCAGGGTGAATCGCTACTGCTCCTGTTACTTCTGCGGCTGAAATAATACGAGGAATGTTTAAGTAGCTGTCAATACCACGAGCAGGACCTATACATACCGTTTCATCAGCAAGAAGAACGTGCTTTAGGTCGCGATCAGCGGTTGAGTGAACCGCTACGGTCTTAATGCCTAATTCTTTACATGCGCGAAGGATTCGAAGTGCAATTTCACCTCGGTTCGCGATGACTAATTTATCTAACATGAGAGACTGCCTCTATTATTCGATAACAACAAGTGCTTGGTCGAATTCAACCGGTTGGCCATCTTCAACTAGGATCGCAGTAACTACACCAGATGTGTCAGCTTCGATTTGGTTCATCATTTTCATTGCTTCAACGATACAGATCGTATCGCCAGCGTTAACTTGTTGGCCAACTTTCACAAATGGTTTCGCATCAGGGCTTGGAGCGCCATAGAGATCGGAAGAGCGGTT
>NZ_JBNGCJ010000261.1:0-827 GCF_049974785.1 Vibrio genomosp. F10 str. 9ZD137 | reverse complement strand
CCGCTCTTCCGATCTACACCATGATCTTTTTAGCCAAGCTTGTCATTGCAGGTTCCGCGATGGTTGCGGTGTTATTGTGGCACCTAGACGATATGTCACAGTGGTTAATGTGGGCGTTCAGTGAGCGAGTGACGATGTTAGTACTTGCTATTGCTATCGGGGCTTGTGTGTATATTTTTGCCTTGCTCGCTTTAGGTATCCGCTTAAAAGATGTAAAAGCAGCGACAGAGTGAACTTGATTAGTATATAATCCGTCAGTTTCACGCATAGTAATTGATAACAATAGTAATTGATAACAATAGTAATTGATAAATAGGTATTTAGTTCATCCCAATGGAATTAATTCGTGGTATTCACAATATTAAGCCTCAGCATAAAGGCTGTGTCTTAACGATAGGTAATTTTGATGGTGTTCATTTAGGGCATCAGCAAGTCTTAGATCAAGTGACTCAAAAAGCCCATGATCTCGAACTGCCTTCTGTTGTGATGACATTTGAACCACAGCCGATGGAACTGTTTAGTCAAGACAGAGCTCCCGCTCGTTTAACCCGCTTAAGGGATAAATATGTTCAGCTAAGTAAGCTCGATTTAGACAGGTTACTGTGCGTAAACTTTAATCGCTATTTTGCTTCATTGTCTGCTGAGGCATTTATACGAGATTTACTCGTTGATAAGCTTGGGGTGAAATACCTCGTTGTTGGTGATGATTTTTGCTTTGGCAAAGGGCGCACGGGCGACTTTTCAATGCTGAAAGAAGCGGGACAGAAATTTGGTTTTGACGTTGTCAGCACCAACAGCTTTTGTTTACAGCATCAACGTGTAAGCAG
>NZ_JBNGCJ010000260.1:0-7886 GCF_049974785.1 Vibrio genomosp. F10 str. 9ZD137 | reverse complement strand
CGCGCTTGGCAAAGCTACGGCTTGTTTCGCTATGGCCGTTGCCAATCTATTTGATCAAATTAAGTGGCGTAAGTGGGCAATAAGAGGCTCCCTCCACATTGGAGTAATATCACGCCTTATCGCACAAAAGGATGTAGAGCTATATGGAAACTAAGACACTAAGCACTGAGTCGACTCAAGGCAAAAACCGACCAATGGTCAGTGTGATCATTACTTGCTACAACTATGAAAAGTTCATTCAAACAAGTATAGAGAGCGTACTTAATCAAACCTATTCTAATATAGAGTTGATCGTGGTCGATGATTGTTCAAAAGACAATTCACGAGCACTTATTATGGGATATCAAGACCGATTAATCCCCGCTTTTCATAAAAAAAACAAAGGCCATGGCGGCGCATTCAATACTGGTTATGATGCTTCTAGTGGCGACGTTATTATGTTTCTTGACGCAGATGACTACCTACTTCCTAACTCCATAGAGAACGCTTTAGAACAATTTCCGGCTCAAAGCGGTATGTGCCAGTACAGAATGCACCTTGTTGATGAGCAAGGTACTCAGTTTGATATATTCCCCAAACAAGAGCTCCATTTTGATGAAGGCGATCAAGCAAAAGAAAAGTTACTCCACTGTGGCCAATACCAATCTACCGTCACTTCAGGGTTACTGTTTAGACGCGAGTATTTAGAAAACGTGATGCCTATTCCACAAGAATCTTTTCGTCAAGGTGGTGATGGCTACTTAGTTACCCTCGCACCAATTTTTACCATGGTATCGAGCAGTGAACATTGTTTCTCAGCCTATCGACAACACGGACTCAATCATTCTGCGTTTGCAAGTCAATTAACGGATCGTGCAAAGTGGCTTCTTGAGCATAATAATATGCGGCATTCAGCCCTTAAAAAAGCCACCGAGAACAAATCACTACCACTAGAAAATGAGTTTTGGTACAACGACATGGTTCATTTAAACCAGATCATGTGTTTGGCACTTTTTGAACCAAATAATAACCTAGCTTCGACATCTCGCCTAAATCTCGTCAAAAAAGCAATAAATAGCATCAGCAGTCAAAACTTAAGCACAATCAATAGAATGATTTTATCTATGTGGTGGATTTCTATTACTTTCTCTCCGCGAGTTATTGCAAAACCACTCTATTCATGGCGGTTATTAGCATCCAGTAGACCTAAATTTGTGCAGCTAGCTTCTACCTTTTTAAGAAAGTTATAACAAAATTTTTTGTCGTTATATACCTATTACATCGAGTGTTCAATATGTTAAAAATTGTTAGTATTTTCTCTTTGCTACTTTTCAATACGCTTTCTAATGCCAATGCTAGCGAATGTGAGATTCAAGATTATGAGTTGGTGTGGTCTGATGAATTTAACTATTCAGGCCTTCCTGATAGTAGTAAGTGGAATTACGAAGAAGGGTATGTTCGAAATAAAGAGCTGCAATATTACACCGTAGAGTCGCTAGAAAACAGCTACGTTAATAATGGTATACTTACTATCGAAGCTAAACATCACTTATCAACCTCACAACCTTATACGTCGGCAAGCTTAACCACAGAGAAAAGAGCAACATGGAAATATGGCAAGATTGAAGTTCTTGCCAGCATACCTGTCGCGCCAGGAACTTGGCCAGCAATATGGATGCTTGGGGCAAATATACGGCAAGTTTACTGGCCTAGAAGTGGTGAAATAGACATCATGGAGCATGTGGGTAGCAACCCTGGCGTTATTCATGCTAATGCGATTTATTATGATCATGACAAGAAAGAAAGAGACAGTGTTGGCGCGCATATTGATCATGACTCAGTAGATAGATTTAACAAGTACGCTATCGAATGGACACAGCAGCACATTACCTATTTTATTAATGATAAGCCATTTCACCGAGTGGATATCGAAGCTATGGGAACCGAAAACAACCCTTTTCATAAGCCATTTTATCTCATCATCAACCTCGCTCTTGGCGGGTGGGGAGGTAACTTGAGTGAAGATTTCACATCTGAAAAACTAAAAGTCGATTACGTTAGAGTCTACCAAAAACCCTGCCATTAGTAATATAAACTCATACTTTTTTAATTTTATATCTCATGCATTCATTCAAATATAGGGCTACCCAGAAAGATCACAATAAGTAAAAAATAAACCACTGAAAATTAAGAACATTAGTTTCATGCTTATATCGTACATATGAAACACTGTAATCCAGTATATTAATCTTGTCCATTCGATATTTCAGTTTCAACTTTTGAAAATGGACGTTGCTAATAAGCACTGTTTTTTCAAAAATCTATCACTGAAAAAGGAATTCACATGTTTCAACATATATACGATGCTCTAGAAGAAGCGAAAACACTTCTCGACCCTAATGCAAGCACAAACCAAGAAGATACCATCACGACAGGACAAGACGATTCAACAGTATTCGCTCTGCATGGTGATGACGTTATCTTTAGTGGTGCAGGCGATGATATCCTATCTGGAAATACTGGCGATGATATTATCGACGGAAATGCTGGTGATGACATTATTATTGGCGGGGTAGGAGAAGATGTACTTAGAGGGGGCGCAGGTAACGACCAACTCGCTGCAAGTGTTGATGACAAAATGGTTGCCGGTGGTAATGGTTTTGACACTGTCTACATGCGCGCAGAAGAAAATGGCGACAATTTTTTCGACTTGGTTACTCAAGCGCGCTCTGTAGAAGCGATTGTGGGCTACGGTCCTGAGGACGTTTTCGCTAATGTCAGTCTTTCTAACATTTTGTTTCAATCTCAAGATGATGGAGACGAAGCAACACCTGATACCGATAACACGTTTATTGCAGTCGGGCTTGAAGGGCTTTCATTAGAAGGCGTTTGGAGATTCCTAGAAGACGGCGAACTTAATTTCACTTCTGAAGATATTACAGGTGAGCAAGAGCAGGCATATATTGAAATGCTTGGTCTATCTTACGTACCAGAAGGCGTGCTTGATCTTCATGCGTACACCTTTGGTGAAGGTGTGGATGCTGTTACTATTGTCACTGACCTGTCAGAATCAGACATCACTTGGAACGGTGAATCTTTGGCTGATATGTCTGAGATGATGCCTGCTTAATCCTAGCACTCTCTAACTATATACAAGGTGAAAGTTTCGGCTTTCACCTTTTTCTCGTTAGTGAACGATTGATGTCGAGGAACCCACATTGCGCAGTAATAACACTCCTAAACCATCCCCCAGAGAGACATTTTCACGCGCTGAAAAGCAATTGAAAGTTAGTCTACTCTGGGTGCTCTTTTTTTCATTTTTTATCAATATATTTGTGTTGGCGCTTCCTTTTTATTCACTGCAAGTTTTTGACCGAGTGTTAACCTCTCAAAGCCTTGATACCCTTTGGCTACTCTCTATCATCACCATCGCGTTTATTATTTTGCATGCCGTTCTTGATTGGATCAGACAACGCATGCTGTTATCAGCGAGTGAGCAGTGGAGCTCTCATATTGGGGCCTCACTTCATGGTGCCTCTATCTTTGCCAGTAGCGACAGCAACACCAACAATGCCCAAATCATAAACTTAATGAAGGGCGTGAGAAATACACTGTCATCATCGCTGAGCCCGCTTTTTGATACACCATGGACACCATTAATTTTACTGTTTTTAGTTGGCCTTCATCCTTTATATGGAGTGATTTGCGTATTTGTTATTGCGCTACTCATTGGATTAGCGATGCTCAATTTCCACTACCGAAGTAAAGCCAACCTTCAACAACTGTCGTTAACCCAAACCTCGATTGAAGACACCAACAGCGTGCGCGCTATGGGCATGACGAAAAATATCGCGGCGATCACAAGCGCTCAAGATTCTACCGTGTACAAAAAAATGGTCATTGGCTTAGGGCAAAGCACAAATATAGCCAGTGCCTCTAAATTTCTGCGAGCTTTAGCACAGGTCTCTTTGGTTGCGATAGGGGCTATTTTAGTCATAGAACGAGAAATAACTGCCGGTGCCATGATTGCAGCCACCATGCTTTCAGCACGTGTATTTTCCCCCTATGAAGCGTTAGTCAGTAACCTTTATCCTTGGATTAATGCGAATCGTTACTGGAAAGAACTCGTTAGCATTACACTCAGTTACCCAAAAGAACCACAAGAAGCCAGCCTACCAGCAGCGCAAGGCAAACTCACCGCAGAAAATGTGATGCTGTTGTATCCTGACAGCAACAAACCTTTTTTATCGCGGATTAATATTGATATTCCTTCTGGCAGCTGCATTGCTATCGTCGGTGATTCCGGGAGCGGAAAAAGCACACTATTAAAAGCACTCGCCGGATTAATTAAACCAAGCCTAGGGCAAGTCAGACTTGATGGTGCTACCTATTTACAATGGTATTCCGAAGAGCTAGCTGATGTTCTCGGTTATTACTCTACCGACTCACAGTTTCTACCAGGTTCTATCATTGAAAACTTGTCATTATTCCAATCGGAGTACGATGTCGAAAACGTCTATAACGCCTGTAAAGCCTTAGGGTTGCACGAACAAATTTTAAAATGGCCAAAAGGGTACGAAACCGACATCACTAAAGATATCAGACTTTCTAGCTCGGAATACCATAAGCTATTGTTGGCACGCACGTTGTTTTCGACACCTAAAGTGCTTATTTGGGATCAACCTAATGCGTTTCTTGGACCTACCGATGAAAGGCTATTGCACCAAATTTTGGTCGTAAGAAAACGAATGGGGCTAACCACGATTTTTACCACCAACCAATCTTCATTACTCGGGTTTAGCGATCGCATCATCTTTTTGGAAAATGGCACGATTAAAAGCGATACCGAAACAAAAAAAATCGCAGCCGCGCAAAAAATACCAATGAAAAAGGTGTCGAATAATGGCTAGACATGAAACCGAGCTACACAATCCAACCAATCACACTCACTTTTGGATCAAATGTGGTCTGGCATTACTGGTGATCGGCGGCGGAGTGATCGTTAACTGGATTTACTTTGCTCCACTCAGCAGCGCAGCCATTGCTCAGGGCCATATCACCGTTGAAGGTTATCGAAAAAAAATCCAACACCTCGATGGGGGTATTGTTGAAAATATTTATGTCAAAGATGGGCAGCTAGTGTCGGTTGGCGATCCATTAGTCACGCTAAACTCAACCAAAGCAAAAACACGATTTTTACAAATAAAGTCTCGCTATTACAATGCGCTCGCAAAATATAATAGGCTTCAAGCAGAAATCAATGAAACGCGCGAGATTGCATTTATTCCATCGTTAGACCAGTCTGACGCATTGATTGCTCAAGCAGTCGCTACACAAACTAAGCTCAGACAGATACGAATGGAAGCACTAAATGGTGCGATCGAAATTGCAAAAAAACAGATGGAGCAAGCCAAACAAAATCTAAATTCATACGTTGCGAGAAGTAAGGTGGACGCCCAAGCGCTTGGCTTACTTGATGAACAGGTCGACATGCTAGCCAAGCTTTCAAAAAAGGGGTTTGCATCACGTGAACAGCTTTTATTTTCACAACGTGAAAGGCTTGACATCCAACGTCGAATCGACGACTACGATGCTGTTATGGCGAGAGAAGAATTACTGATTGCCGAAGCAAAACAGAGCATTGCTAACTTAAGATTAGAGTTTATAAAAGACGCGTCTGAAGAACTAGAACTTGCAGAGCGAGATATTATAGAACTGAAAGAACATTTATCCCAAGCAGAAGAAGAGCTAGGCAGGTCAACTATCGCTAGCCCAATCAACGGCAAGATCGTTGAGCTCAACATTCACACCTTAGGTGGTATTGTGACCAGTGGCGAAGTTCTTATGGAAGTCATACCTGTAGATAGTAATCTTATTGTTGAAGCCAATGTTACCCCTCAAGATATTGATGCGCTGCAACTTGGTCAAATGGCTGAAGTTCGTTTAACTTCATATAACTATCGCCGCTTATTACCTATTACTGGTAAGGTCGTTTACATTTCTGCTGACAGCATTATCGACGAGCGAAAAGATCAATCTAGCTACACCATAAATATTGAGCTAGATATGAAGACAGTTGAAAAAAACACCCACATAAAGCTCTACCCAGGCATGCCCGCCGAAGTACTGATTCTTTTAGATGAACGTACTGTGTTGGATTATTTATTAAACCCGTTACTAATATCGCTAAACAGAGCATTTCGAGATTCGGATCTTTAGGGCGTGTTGATCTTTCAATAAAAAAAGAGTCTATAAACTAGTTCATAGACTCTTTTTTTATTCATTACAGCAAATTACTATAAGTGTTTTTTAGCCCAAGCCATTGCCTGAGTTCTGTTCTTTACTTCTAACTTCTTAAAAATATTATACAAATGGGACTTAATTGTATGCTCACTTACAAACAGAGAGTCTGCTATTTCCACATTAGAACCTCCTGTTTTAAGAGATTCCAATATTTCTAGTTCTCGTCGTGTTAGCTCAGTTGCTAAATACCCTAGATCTTGAGTCGTATTTATATTTAGTTCATAGTAACTGATTAATTTGCTGATTATTTTCCTAGGTAGCCAATTATCGCCACTAGCAATGGATTTCAAACCTTGGCAAACCTGTGGTAGCGTATCTTTAGCACTAAAAGTACCACGTAAAGATTTCCAGCTAAGAACCTCTTCCACACTCATATCTTCATCTGCGTTGAATAAAACGGTTCCTATTACTTTGTCTGATTCTTGTATTATTCGACTTACTTCTTCAAGCTGTTCCGATGCTGAAACATCAACGATAACAATACTGTTATAAGGAATAGTGGCGACATCCATTTTTTTGGATGGATCGACACTACTGATACTAAGCTGAGTCGCTTTCTGAAGCATCTGACAAAAGTTTTCACTCTGTAGATTGTATTGAGTCATCATTAAAATCTGTACCTCTGATTCAGATAAACCCATATTTAGACCTTTCATACATTCCCTTTAACTAATACTTCCAAAGTGCTAACAACACTAAATCTACAAACAAAAAGACTCAAATAACAAGATGGTCAATATATAGTAAAAATTAGGTCATTAATATTTGGAAACATTAGGAAAGCATTAGAATCTCAAAAGTGAAACATCAACTTTACTATTATTCTAAACTTTTGAATGAACTCGCGTTGGATATAAAAAAGTCTTTATAACTAGTTTTTCATCTTCTACGCTATATTCAAATATGATTGTTTGCCCAAAGTAGTGCTTGTAATCGATTTTTTGCATTTATCTTCTTAAATATATTGTGTAAATGCGTTTTAACCGTATTTTCGCTGACGAATAACTTATCTGCAATTTGCATGTTTGAAGCCCCATGACCAAGTAGCTGAATGATCTGCTTCTCTCTTTTGGTTAAACTGGCAAACTCCCTAGTTCCCGTATACTGCCTACTCCCACGAAAATATTGAATGTAGTCTTGGGCAAAGCGCCTAGATAACCACATTTCATTCTGAAGAATCTTTGTCATACCCTTTACGAAATTGTCTATATTATCATCCACATAAAATACGCCAACGAGGTCTCTCCACTTGAATAACTTTGAAGACTCTACATTTTTGGGGCAGTTTATAAGTACTTCTTTTAGCGAGTTAGATTCTTGAACACGAAGGCGGCCATAGACTGAAAAGTTTTCATCATTGAATGCTGAAAAGTCCGCCAACACTATAGGGTGAATAGCAAGTTGCTGAGTTCTATTGTCCGAAAGAGAAGCAAGAGGAACAATCTCTACAGAAAGGTCCAAATTAAATTCTAACGATTGCTTAAGAAGGTTAGATTGCATACTAAGTTCAGATAGTAAGGTTACCTTAGTACGCTGACTTTCATTCATGTCTGACTCCTGGTGACGCATTTACTAAAATTAAATGACAGTAGATCGGAAGAGCG